>NZ_JBMYAU010000077.1:0-25191 GCF_053994455.1 Nautilia sp.
TATGGTTTTTTTAATCAATGAAGCAAAAAAAAGGGTCTATGAAACATTCGGCATAACGCTCGAAGAAGAAATAAAAATCATTTAAAAACTTATCTCCTCTTGAATATCCTCATCACCCCATTTTTTAATACAAAGTTCTCTTAGTTTTCCATGTGTCGAAACTCTAAGATTTTTACAATTAATTCTGAACTTAATCAGCCTGTTATCTTTATCAAGTGTAATTCTCAATACTACCTGCGGGGATGCATAGGTTTCATCCCTAAGCGAATAGGTGCCGTCTTTGTTGTATGAACCGTTTGTCGTATAATTCCATTTAAGTCCCGGTACAAGCTGCTGTTCGTTTATTTTAAGGATATCCCGGAGTTTAAACGAAGTGTTGTTTTCAAGATATATATAATTCGCCGCCGCCTCGAGCGCCTGATCCGTACCGGTCGTAAGAGTGTAAGATATGCTTTCTATAACGCTGTGCGCCTTTAAATTTAAAAGCCTGGGCAAAACAAACGATGAAAGCAACCCAATTATCACTATAACGAATATAATTTCTATTAATGTAAACGCTTTTTTCATTTTTCATATTTGGAATGTAAAAATGCCACGGCCAGCAGTCCTAAGCCTATAGTTCCCGTCATAATTTCCCCAACATGCATAAAAATCTTTAAAAGCATTATTACGGCAAGAACGCCTATTGCGTAATGAGCCCCGTGTTCAAGGTATTTGTATTCGTTTAAAACACCTTTTTCCACCATCCAAATAGTCAGACTTCTTACAAACATCGCCCCTATTCCGAGACCTATCATAATAATAAAAATATCGCCCGTAATTGCAAAAGCCCCTATTACTCCGTCAAAACTGAAACTCGCATCAAGCATTTCAAGATACAAAAACCCCATCAGCCCGTTTTTCGCCCCTTCGAGGGCAAACGCCTCGTTTATACCGTTAAGAAGGGAATACGTAAGCATTCCCAAAAGATACGCCATTCCTATTTCGTAAGATTTTGAATCGTACATTATAATAATGCCTATCACCGTTGCCACAATTAAAGATATGTTGTTTACCTTTCCGATTTTTTCGGCATACCTTTCAACCGGTTTTATCCATCTGACTTCCTTGTGCTCAAATAAAAAATCGGTAAACACAAGCCACAAAAAAGCGCCCCCGAACGCATAAATCAGTTTTTCACTTTGCAAAAGCATCTCATGATACTGCTGCGGATGATACAAGGCAATATTCAATGTTTCGGTAATTCCCTTGCTTGCCGCAGCAGCCACAATAAGAATGGGAAAAACAAACCTCATTCCGAAAACGGCTATAACCATACCCCATGTCAAAAACCTCTTTTCCCATATTTCGTCCATCTCTTTTAAAATTTTCGCGTTTACAACCGCATTGTCAAAAGAAAGGGAAATTTCCAAAACGGCAAGCACGGCGGTAATATAAACCGCTCCGAAACCCCCTATAAAAAAAGATAACCCGAGCCCTATCAGGGCGATTATAAAAGAGACGTAAAAATAACGCATTCACTTCCTTATATTTTAAATAAATTTTCCAGTTTGCTCGTATCTTTCGTTTTTTCTTCGGCGTCTTTAAGTTCAATTTTATATTTCGTAAGCATACCCGCAAGTGTAATGTTTATACCGTTTTTACCTATAGCCTTCGCTTTTTGATCCGGATCCACCTCCACAACCGCAAGCGCTTTGTCCTCGTCCACCTTTACGTTTTTGACAATGGCCGGGGAAAGGGCACGCGCTATAAAAATTTCCGGTTTAGGGGAATATTCGATTACGTCTATATTCTCCCCGTTAAGCTCGTTTGAAACGGAATTTATCCTAACCCCGTTTTTACCTATAATCGTTCCTATCGGTTCCACTTTAGGATTTAAAGAACTTACGGCCACTTTGCTCCTGACTCCCGGAATTCTCGCGCTCGTATGTATCTTAATAATACCGTCTCTCACTTCCGGAACCGCGGATTCGATTAGTTTTTCCAAAAATTTCGGATTCGTTCGGCTAAGCTCTATGGTAATTCCCCTGTTCGTGTCAAAATGCACATATTTCAAAAGAGCCTTCAAAACATCGCCCACTTCAAATTTTTCGCCTTTGATTCTGTTTCTCATAGGCAGTACGCCTTTTACACCTTCAAGTTCAACCCATGTGTTTTCCTCACCGTCCACTTTTACGACTTCCCCGCTTACAATCGTATTGAGCTTTGATATGAGTTTTCTGTATATTTCATTTTCAAGAAGTCTCGTAATTTCCCTTTCAAATTCCCTTTGAAGAGCCATGGCTCCGCTTCTGCCGAGTTTGGAGAGCTCAAGTTCCACCTTAAGTTTGTCTCCTATTTGAGCGTTCGGGTCAAATTCCCTCGCTTCGTCCAAGTAAAAATATTTTTCAGGTTCCTCCAACGCCGTATCGTCGTTTCTCACTTCGAAAATCTGATAAATTTTAAGCTCCCCGTTTTCTATATCCACTTCAAGATCTATATCCCCCAACACTTTTCTGGCGGTTTTTATTACTGAACGTTTAAAAGCCTCCTTCACCTCTTCAAAATCAAGACCCTTTTCATTAGCCACTAAAGACAATAAATCCAATACTTTTTCCACGCTTTTCCTTTTTTACAGTTAAGTAGTGGGCGGTGGGTAGCAAGCAGTTAAAAAATATAATAAAAACTACTTACCACTCACTACATACTACCCACTTTTTTTTAGATATAATTTTACAAAAATTTTTGATAAATTAATAATAAAAGGATTAAGATGACGTTAAAACTTATCAGTACCGATAATAACATCGTGGAAAAAAGTTATGAGGAGTTTTTAAAGGAAATCAAACCTAACTCTTTTTTTTATTTTCATAAAGAAACTTCCTACAAAGACCTTAAAGATCTGATAGACAAACTTGAAGCGGACGGTTATTCCGTATATTTCAGGGAAGTTAAATACGGACTCGACGAAAATTCTTATATGTACGAACTCCACATTATATGATTAAAAAACAAAAAGGGACAAAAAAGTTGAAAAAACTTTATATCGAAACGTTCGGCTGTCAGATGAACGTAAAAGACTCCGAACACATCATAGCCGAACTCTCGGATGAATACGTAACCACTCAAAACCCCGAAGAAGCCGAACTTATACTCCTAAACACCTGTTCGGTCAGGGAAAAACCGGTTCAAAAACTTTTTTCCGAGCTCGGCGCGCTCAAAAAGAAAAACCCTGATGCCAAATTCGGCGTGTGCGGATGCACCGCCTCCCACATGGGCAAAGAGATTATAAAAAGAGCCCCTTATGTAAGTTTTGTACTCGGGGCGAGAAACGTAAGCCGCATAAAAGAGGCTCTTAATACCCCTAAAGCCGTTATCACGGATATTGATTACGACGACACCTCATATGTTTTTAAAAACACCAGAAAAAACCCCTATAAGGATTTCGTCAACATAATGGTGGGATGCGACAAAAAATGTTCATTCTGCATAGTGCCTAAAACAAGGGGAAAAGAACTTTCGATACCTATGGATCTTATATTAAAGCAGGTTGAAAAATTAGCAGAAGAAGGCGTAAAGGAAATAACCCTCCTCGGACAGAACGTAAACAACTACGGCAAAAGATTCAGCGTTTCTCATCCGAAAGCGGATTTTACGGACCTTTTAAGAGAAGTGAGCAAAATCGAAGGGATTGAAAGAATCAGATTCACTTCCCCCCACCCCCTGCATGCCGACGACAGGTTTTTAGACGAATTTGCAAACAATCCGAAAATTTGCAAGCATATACACTTTCCCCTCCAAAGCGGCAGCACTGAAATTCTCAAGGCTATGAGAAGGGGATATACCAAAGAGTGGTTTTTAAACAGATGCGGAATTATCCGCCAAATCCCCGATGTGAGCATTACAACCGATATTATCGTAGGATTTCCGGGTGAGAGCGAGAGGGATTTCGCAGAAACAATGGATGTGTTGGAAAAAGTGAGATTCGAACAGATTTTCAGTTTCGTATATTCTCCGAGACCACTTACCGAAGCGGCCCAAATGCCGAACCAGGTGGATAAACAGACAGCAAAAGAGAGACTTTACAGGCTTCAAAAAAGACACGGGGAAATACTTGACGAAATTGCAAAACAGCAGATAGGAAAAACTTACAAAGTGTTGATAGACGAACCGGGAAGCGGCAAAAGCGATAACTTTTTCACCGTCAAAACGGAGAGGGGGGATAAATACTTAGGTAAAATTGTCGATGTTAAAATAACCGAAGCCAGCAAACATACTTTAAAAGGGGAAATAATATAAAAAAATTACTTTTTTTTCTTGGTATAATTATTTTAGGATTTGTGCTTTATTTTATGTTAAACGATTCTTACCGGCTTTCTTTAGAAGCAAGGTATTATTTTGAAAACGGAGAATACGACAAAGCCTTTGTAAAAGCAAAAGAGGCCTATATTTTGGATCCGTACAACAGAATGGCTTTTACTGTTTACACACAGTCCCGGATTGCAAAGGAATGGGTCGGTTTTTTAAAAGACGCCGACAGGTATTTTAAGGAAATAGAATATATTGCGAACAAAAAAAACCTTAGCGACAAAGAACGGCAGAAAGTCAAAATAATGCTGGAGATTCTGCTTGACGAATATAAAAATTTAAAACCGTCCCTTTTAATAAGCGACAACCTTAAAATCCGGGCTAAAAAAGAATACGAAAAGGCAAAAGTGATTTATGAAAAAGTTTTTGCAAAAAGAAATTAACAAATTTCTCGGCTTTGTTAAAAAAACGAAATCCCCCAACACCTATAAAACCTATAAAACGGTATTGTATGAAGCTTTCGATTTTATGGAAATAGAAGATAACACAATAGACATCACCCCTTACCGTATGCACATCGCACATTTAAACAAAAAAACGATAGCGAAAAAAATTTCCGCTTTAAGAAGCTTTTTCGAATTTTTAGAAACGGAAGGGTTTAAATTCAAAATAAACGGCGACGAGCATATAAAAGTTCCGAAAACCCTCCCTAAGCCTCTTGGTATGGAACAGATAAAAAAGGCCCTCCGTTCCGCGACAATGGATGAATATTTAGCCGTTATAACGGTATTTTCATTAGGTTTGAGAATCAGCGAAGCCGCGGGGATAAAACTTTCGGACATAAAAGGGGAATGGATAGAAATAAGGGGAAAAGGCTCCAAAACGAGAATCCTTCCGCTTCATCCCAAACTCAGGGAATTCATAAAAAATTACTTAAAAACAAACCCTAAAAAAGAATATCTTTTCGAAAAAAACGCAAAACCTTTAGGAGCCGACAGAATAAGACGCCTGATACAAAAAGCGTTTAAAAAACACGGTATTCACGCGACACCCCATCAGTTAAGACACTCATTCGCCACGTATATGCTACAAAACGGGGCGAGAATAAACGACGTAAGCGAACTGCTCGGACATGAATTTATCTCCACCACACAGATTTATACAAAACTCAGCAACAGTCTGAAACTTGAAAATTATATGAAGGCCCACCCGCTATGTTCTTAAAAAACCTCCTTTTCAAACCCAATTTCATAGCGGTGTACCGGGAAGAAGAAATATTTAAAATATTAAACGAGCAATACAAAAAAAACGAAATTATTTTTAAAGAAAAAAAAGAATTCGACAATATAAACCTTCTTAAAAAATATATTTCGTCCGTAATACAGGACAATCCCCAGACATACGTCTCCACCGTTCTTTTGTCGCCTAACCAGGGTGCTGTGCCGGGATGCGGCAAACAGATATACAAACAGCACGGAATAGAAACGGAAAATATAAAATCCGTATGCATAAACAACAAATACTCCTTTTACACAACGCTTTACGAGTTAATGGAAATCAAAAAAACAATGCCTTTTACTGATTTTATCTACCCCGCTTTTGCGATAATAGATTTCAATTCGTCATTGAAAAACAACTCCCTGTACATTCTTGTGTTAAAAGAATTTTCCTTCGTGCTGATATACAAAGACGGCAAACCGCTGTACTCGGATATTTTCGTAACGGAGGAAGAAACGGAAAACGACGAGGAGATAGAAGACATAAGCGATATGGACATAATAGAGGATTTTGACGAAAGTCTTGACGAAGACATAGACAATATAGAAGAGCTTATCGACACCGGTGAAAACATAGAAAACATAAATGTAGAATACAAAATAACCGAGCATATCAAATCTTCTTTAAAAGAATATTACGACGGCGGAGGGGATTTTGTTGAAAAAATTTTTATTTTTGATACCATAGGTCTGGAAAAAAACATTACGGACATTATAAACGACGAGCTTTTTATCCAAAGCGTCATCCAAGAAACGGACATATTAAAAACAATAAACGATATAAGCAGGAAAAATGTATAGCTTTACGACACCGGAAGAAAAACCTTTATTAAAAGAAGATACGAAACTTTGGCTGGTGTTTATAGGAATATCAATCGCACTGTATCTGTTTTTCGCACTTTTTCTCGAAATAAAAACACTTCTTTACAGCAGGGAGATAAATAATTTAAACTCCGAAATAATTACGCTAAAAAGAAACCTTGCCAAAATAAACGAGGAAAAACATTTTATATACAAACAAAAAACATTATACGAAGACATTATGGTAAAAAATTCGCTAATGAAAGACAGCATAAAAAACCTCCTTGACCTTATACCGGATCCAATTACGTTAAACAGCATATATTTCGATAAAAACAGACTCGTAATTTACGGTATAACCCCGACCAAAGAAATATACAATATGCTTATGCTCCCTCCCCTCGAATCGATTTTTACAGTTACCAAAACATATTTTTACCAAATGAAAAACGGATGGTACAAATTCAAATCCGAAAACTATCTGAAAGAACAGAAATGAAAACGTTTAAAATCAAAATACCGAAAATAAAAATATACGGCATAGACGTAATTAAAAACTTTCTTTTTTTCGTACTGTTTATCATCCTTACCCTGCTGACGATAGCGTTTGTCATATCCCCGGCAATCCATTCGTTTAAAAAACTGAAAAAAGAATATTACGAAACTAAATATTCATTTGAAACAACCGAAAAAGAGTACAAGGAAAAACTTAAAGAACTGAAAACGCTGAAAAACACCAACAAAAAAATCTTAGCCGCACTCCGAAGGGATTTCAACCCGGAAAACTTTAAAATGTTCGCATCAAAATATATGAGCATATCTTCCGTGAAAGAAATAAATTCCACCGTTTATCAAAACAGTTTTATAAAAACAACATATATAATGAAAGCCAAAATAAAAACCCCTAAAAACTTTTACGACCTGACAGATTCCCTTAAAAAATACAAAGCGGTCCTGAGAATATATTTTCCCATCGATTTTATTAAAAACAAAGAAAACATAGATCTGACCTTAAAACTCGAACATTACAAACTCAAACCCGAAAAAGCCGAATAAGCGCTGCTGAATGCCCACTGAAAATTATATCCCCCGAGTTCTCCCGTCACATCCAGAACTTCACCGATAAAATAAAGCCCTTTTATTTTTTCGGATTCCATATATTCGCTTATCTCGGATGTGCATATCCCGCCCTTCGTAACCTCCGCCCTTTCAAAACCGAATGTACCTGCCGGAGCAAATTCGTAATTTTCAAGGCGCTTTAATTTTTTTATCTCTTCTTTTTTTAAAAACATAACTTTTTTATCCTCGATACCCGCGGCACGCAAAAACTCCTTAACAAAGGCTTTGGGCAAAGGAATCTGGGAAACTATCTGCTTGTGCCTGTTTTTTAACAGTTTGTCAATTTTTGTGCCCACTAAAAAATCTATTGTTATCCTGCCCTTTTCCCAGTAAAGCGAAGCGTTTAAAACCGCCGGACCGGTAATTCCCCTGTGGGAAAAAAGGATGTTTTGTGTAAACCTCCTACCGTTTACCAACACTGAGGCTTTAAAAGAAACGCCGCTTAGTTTTTTAAACCAGTTTTCCGAAGGCTGAACGGTAAACCCGACCAGCGCCGGTTTTAAAGGCGTTATCTTATGTCCGAATTTTTCGGCTATTTCATACCCTTTTTCAGTAGCTCCCAGTTTTTTAAAACTCCTGCCGCCAAGCGCCACCACAACATTTTCGGATTTGTAAACGCCCCTGTCGGTGATAATCTCAAACCCTTCTTTCACGTCCAAAATTTCAGTATTTAACATAACCTCGCATTCCGGTTTTAAAACCCTTAAAATTTCGAGTGAGGATTTAAAAAAATACTGCCCTTCTTTCAATTCGTAAACTTTAAGCCCCTTGTTTTTTATCCATTTTAAAAGCTCTTTACTGCCCGCTTTTTGCAGTGCTTTTTTTACAAATTCGCTCTTCGGATAATAATTTTCAAAGCTTACCTTTTTATTCGTGATATTGCACTTTCCGCCACCGCTTATTTTAATTTTCGCACCTATTTCATTATTGTGTTCGATTATCAGTACGTTTTTTCCTTTTAAAAAATCCGCCAGAAACAGTCCGGCCGCACCGGCGCCTAATATAATCACGTCATACAATTAAAACCTTTTTGATAGAATTATATCATTGAAAGGATTTATAATGAAAAAAAGAATCTACTATGACTCGACAGACGCCGGAGGAATCGTATATCATGCGGAATACATAAAATTCTGCGAACAGGCAAGAAGCGAAATTTTTTTTCAAAACAATATTTTTTTTCAGAACGAAGGATACGTCGTAACCGATTTAAAAGCAAAATACATAGCGCCCGCTAAACTCGGAGACGTTATAGAAATAAAAACGAAAATACTAAATTACACGAAAATAAAAGTATGCATACTCCAGGAAATTTATAAAGAAAACAGAAAAATATTCATACTCGAGATAAACGTCGTTTACATAAAAGACGGAAAAATAGCAAAAATTCCCGCTTCCCACATAAAGATTTTCAATGAATACACGTAAAAAGGGCTCTTTTGCCGAAGAAAAGGCGTGTGAATATTTAAAAAATAAAGGGTATAAAATAGTAAAAAGAAATTTTTACACTAAATTCGGTGAAATAGACATAATAGCCTTTAAAGACGATGTTTTTCATTTTGTTGAGGTAAAAAGCGGTAAAACGTTCGAACCGGTTTTCAATATAACACCCGCAAAGTTAAAAAGAATAATACGTTCGGCTGAGGTTTATCTTAAACAAAACGGAATCGATTCAGCCTTCTGTATCGATGCTGTCATCGTCAAAGACCAAATCGACCATTTCGTCAATATCTCTTTTTAGAATAATCTAAAAAGGAGAAAGGATGAAAAAGGGGGGGGGAGTAAAATTATAAAACAAAAATATTAATTTTTTATTAAATTTGTAAAATTTATGTAAAATTTTCAATATTTCTGTAAAATTTATGTAATACAGCTTGGCAAAGGTTCTGAAAAATAAAATCCCTGCGACAAATCTATTCCTAATTCTTTTACCTTTTTATAAATTTTTTCGTTCGATACGAATTCGGCAACCGTTTTTACGCCTATTTCTTTTGCAAAATCAGAAATAACTTTTACTATTTTATAAGCGTTGTTGTTATATTCGAGCTGTCTTATAAGCGAACCGTCAATTTTTATATAATCCACGTTGAGGTTCATCAGATGTTCAAAATTAGAATATCCGCTTCCGAAATCGTCTATAGCCACACCCGCACCGTAATATTTTATCCTCTGAAGGAATCTTTTGATTTCCTCATAATCACGGATGGCTTCGCTTTCAAGAATTTCAAAGGTGACCCTTTTTGAAAGATTTCTGTTTTTAAGATACAAATGATACATATATCTTATTATTGAAATATCGAGAATATCCTCTATCGAAATGTTCAAATTAAACTCCACCTCCTTATTTGCAACCCTTTCGTATGTTTTTTTAAGCATAATTCTGGTAATGTCTGCGTATAGTTTGTTGTCTTTGGCTATTTGAAGATATTCGTATATCGATTCAACCTTGCCGTTTTTATGGACTATTCTGGCAAGAACCTCATATTTTTTCGTTTTACCGCTTTGAGTATCCACAATAGGCTGAAAATAAGGTTCTATCCTGTTTTCCTTTATGGCTTGATACAGTATTTTACTTCTTTCAATGTTCTGTTTTATTTCGGTTTTGGCGTTCATGTCGTCTTCATAAACCATAACCCGTTTTCTGAACGATTTTTTAATATATTTAAGGGCTATATCCGCATTTTCCAGCAGAGGTTTTTTCAGACTTATACCGATACTTACGGAAATATGAAACTTTATTTTATTTATTTCCATTTCATGCTCGTCGAAATGCCTTATTATTCTTTTGGCAAGGGATTTCACTTTGGGATATTTTTCATATTCGTACACTATTCCGAAATCGTCGGCTCCGAGTCTGTATATGTTTGCCCCGATATTAGGAACTGTTTTTTTCAACACCTCCGCCGTTTTTTTCAAAACACCATCTCCTGTTTTAATACCGTAATAATCGTTTATGTGTTTAAACCTGTCTATATTGATAAGAACCAGTACCGGTTTTTTCATAAGTTTTACGTCCATATCAAATTTGTTTCGGTTAAAAAGCCCCGTAAGTTTATCGGTGATATAGGTTTCGTGAAGCTCTTTATTGAGTTTTTTGAGTTTTTCATAATCTTTCTGAAGCCTGATTAAAAGAACGACGACCGTAACTACGCTCATCAGTACGAATATCATCAAAGAAAACGAAACGACTTTTATAATCACTATTTTGCCGTTTATTTTATTCAGATGCTCTTCGTGTATTTGCTCCAAAAAATTTTCAGCTTTTTTATCGTTGATATATTTTAAAACATCTATATATTTGTTAAAGTATTTTACAAAAACCTCAAGGTTGGCAACAAAAACCTTGTTAAACTCGTTAAACTCCCTGCTGTCGGTTTTGTAGTTTTTAAAAAACTCAAAATCAAGGTTTTTTATAAAATCATTATCAAGGCTGCTTTTCGCAAGAAAAACCGAAGAAATCACTTTAATCATTTTCTGTGCATAATAGTTGTTTTTTTTAAACGATTCTTTCGCCGTTTTGTCTCTCATTTTTCTTCCGCTTATTTTAGGAAGCTCTTCAAGCAGACTTGCAAGATACATAATGGAGTTTTTTATGGGGGCGTTTAACGTCTGAAATTCGTAAACCTTGTCAATTTTCTTTAAAACCAGTTTTTTGTATTCGACAGTCTCTTTATAAAGGGACGGATACTGGCTTTTGTAATATCCGTTGGAAAGAAGAGCGTTTAAAGAATTCAAAAGTTCTTTTATGGAATCGTTTATAAAATCGTTATTCGTATACATATATACGCTCGTCATTAAAACGTTATACCTCAGCTGCAGTTCGCTGTTTTTTATGTTGTTAAACTGTTTTTGGATTTTATTGTTTTCTAAAAAATAATACTGTGTGTATGTGTTGAACCTGTACAACAGTATTACAAGAATAACACCCGCAATAATAATTAAAGATATCTTAACGTTCGCTTTTTTTATCATTTTTCTCTTTCATAATGGCCGGTTTTTTTCCGGTAAGCGTTTTTAAAAACGCCACAATGCTTTTCGCATCTTTTTTAGGAAGCTTAAATCCGAGATTGTGATACGCCATAATTTGAACGGCTTCATAAAGTTCATATGTGATTCCACTGTGAAAATAAGGAGCCGTCAGGGCTATGTTTCTTAGGGTCGGCACTTTGTAAACACATTTGTCAATAGGGTTGTGTGTTATTTGAAACCTGTCGTCCCTGCAGTCTTTTACCGGAAAAATCACCCCTATTTTCTGAAAAGAGTTTCCTCCTATATTTATGCCGTTATGGCATGTTACGCAACCGTATTTTTTAAAAAGTATGTAACCTTTCTCCTCTTCACCGCTGAGCGGCGCCTTTCCCCTCAGATAAAGATCAAACTTGCACTCAGGCGTTATCAGAGCTTTTTCAAATTCGGCAATGGCATCGGCGAAATCGTCAAAAGTGTACTTTTTCTTACCGTACACTTTTTCGAACATTTTTTTATATTTAGGCGAAAAATTAATTATCTTTGTTACTTTTTCCACATTAAACCCCATTTCATTGGGATTGTTTATAGGACCTTCTATCTGCTCTTTCAAATCCTTGGCCCTTCCGTTCCAAAACTGCCTGAAATTAAATACGGCGTTTAGCACCGTAGGGGACTGCACATCTCCTTTTTTTCCGTAAACGCCCTTTGAAACTTTTCTCCTGTCCGCCCATCCTTCATCGGAGGAATGGCAGCTCGCACAGCTTACTCTGCCGTCTTTTGAAAAAGAAGTGTCAAAAAAAAGCATTTTGCCAAGCTCGGCCTTTTGCCGATCGTATTTTATATTTTGAGGAATCGGTTCTATTAACTCCTGCGCGTTTGCAAAGATTAAAATCAAAAATGCAAAACCGATTATTCTCATTCTCTTCCTTTAAAACGTACGGCATTTCACTCTTTTAAGCTTTTCTTTAAAATCAACCTCGGGCAAATCAATTTCCTCATACGAGGCTACGGTTCCTTTTCTTATTATATCATAAGGATGGGTATAGATATTCATTCCGAGCTTATAAAAGGCGCACCTAACGGGAGTGGCCACGCTGTAAGTGGTTATTACACCCGATTTATGTAAAATTTCTGTTATATTTTTAAAATATCCGTAAGTCCACAGTTCCCTGTTAACTTTAGGGGAAAAGGCGTCCTGATACACTATGTGTATATTGTTAAGTTTTTTTATATATTCCCTTGCATCGCCCGGATATATTTCTATTTCAACCTTACCGTTTTTATAATAAAAATTTTCGCTAAGCGAGTTTATAATATCTCTTAACCCTTTAAAATTTTCAGGATATTTAAAATATTTAAGTTTTTTTACAAGTTCCGTATCAAGTTCAGGTGAAAAAATTTTTAACTTTACTCCTTCGGGTTTATGTAAAACAGCGGTAAGGGTGTTATAACCAAGTCCGAAACAGATATCGAGTATTCTTATCTCACCGCCGTAAAATCCGAATTTTTCGGCAACAAAATAGCCCGGTTTCACATGCTTATAAAGACTCTCCGTATAAGCCCCCTCGCTCGAATGGTAACATTCTTCATATTTGTCGCTTTTTAACGTAACGGAACCGTCTTTCGTGACTACCTCTTTCAACATGACCCCTTTTTACACAGGCACGGTATCAGTCGTTCTCAACCACTTCCACAAACGCGTTAAACAGGGTTATCACATCGTTGTCGGCCTTTCTCAAATGCCTGCTTATGTCATACGTTACAACCCACAGAAGTTTTATTGCGATAAGCGGTTTTTCATCCATCATATTTATAAAATCGTTGTGCGAAATCCGAAGTATTTCACAATCCGTCTTGGTCTTTACGGTGGATGTTACAAAACCTCTGTCTATCAAATTAACCTCGCCGAAAAATTCGTCTCCCCCGGCTTTTATGTCCGTTATGATATAATCGTCCCTGTAAACGGTCTCCTTAATAACGGAAACCTCCCCTTTTTCCAGCAGAAAAGCCTTATCCGAATACTCACCCTCTTTTACTATGACTTCGCCTTTTTTCACAAAAACCCTTTCAAAATAAGGCAAAATCTCCTCCAACTCCTTATCGTTTAACGTTTTAAAAACGGAATGCTTCATAAAATCTCCTCAATTATGAGCTGAACGCTTCTGCCGTAATAAGCGTTTTCCGAAACGGTGAACTTAAAATTTATATACTCTTCAAATTCACCGTCATACCTGAAAAGCACGGCAGGCAGTAATATATCGTCCTGAGAGAGAATCAGTTTAAAATGATTGTCTTTAAGGTTTTGAACGTTTTCCACCTTTGCGCGGGAGACGAATTTCGGCTTGGGATTCCCCTCCCCAAACGGTTCGAAACTTTTTAATATATCGAGAAGCTCAATATCTATTTCGCTAAAAGGCAGTTCCCCTAATACGTAATCCTCAATAAAAAAATCCTCTTTCGAATATTTGGCAATCTTTTCGTTTAACGCTTTTTTAAACGTTTCGAACATCTCATTTTTTAATGAAAGTCCGCAGGCCATTTTGTGCCCGCCGAAACCTTCGAGAAATTCCCCGCATTCGCTGACAAGTCCGAATATGTCTATGTTTCCGAGACTCCTGCCGCTTCCTTTTAAAACACCGTTATTTTCAGACAAAACTATTGCCGGCTTTTTAAACTTATATACAAGCCTGCTGGCTATTATACCGACCACCCCTTCATGGTAGTTTCCCTTAATTACTATAAAATCCCCCTCGGGGTTTTCTATTTCCTCAACGGCGGCTTTTTCCGTTTCCTTTCTTAAACTGTTAAGTCTGTCAAGCTCCATCAAAAGCCCGTAGGCTTCATTTTCGTCCTCGGATATTAAAAACCTGTAAGCCCTGTCGGCATGTTCCATTCTTCCCGCCGCATTTATTCTCGGAGCTATCTGAAAAGCTATATCTTCGCTTTTAAACTCCTTATTAAAAAACTTTTTTAAAGCCGCCGAAAAAGGCCTTACGCCCTTATTGAGCCTTTTAAGCCCCATATTCACAACGGTTCTGTTCATATGCGTAAGAGGCATAACATCGGCGATGACGGAAATAGAGACGATATCGGTAAATTCCCTCAAATCGACGTTTATTTTCATTTCGGCCTTCAGTGCGGCGCACAGATACCAGGCAACCTCTGCCCCGCATATTTCCTTAAACGGAAAATCCGGCGATATTTTCGGATTGACAATTGCTAAAGCTTCCGGCAGTTTAAATTCAGCATTGTTTTTTTTACCGTTTATCGATTCTTTATTTATTAACGGTGTATGGTGATCCGTAATTATCAGATCAATCCCTCTTTTTTTACACTCTTCAGCGGCTTCAAAACTTGTAATTCCGTTGTCCACGGTAATTATCAAATCGGCTTTTATCCTCTCAAGCAGTTTCAACCCGAGCCCGTACCCTTCCGTAAACCTGTCGGGAATAACAATGTCGACATCGATTCCGGCCTTTTTGAAAAAAAGTTTCATTACGGCACTGCTTCCCACACCGTCGGCGTCATAATCGCCGACAACGACTATTTTTTCACCGTTTCTAACGGCTTTTACAATTCTTTCGGCGGCCCTGTCAATATCCCTGAGCAGTGAAAAGTGGGGAAGGTTCGAAGAGCTTAACTCCTCTATTCTGTTTGAAAGAATCTCTTTTATTTTTGCTTTCGTAAGCATTAATCAGCAGCTTCTTTGACATTTGTAGGCGTTTTCCACAAACGACATAATAACCTTGTTAGGGGATTTTAATTTATTCGTAAATTCCGGATGAAACTGAACCGCAACAAACCACGGGTGCTCTTTAAGCTCAACCGCTTCTACAAGCCCCTCCACGCTTTTGCCGCTTACTATCATACCGTTTGACGCAAGCCTCTCTTCATACGCCCCGTTCACCTCATACCTGTGTCTGTGTCTTTCAATAACGCTTTCGGATTTATAGGCATCGTAAAGTTTCGTACCCTTTTTTATAAAACACTCATACCCCCCGAGTCTCATAGTGCCGCCGAGAGGGGATTTATGGGTTCTGAGCTGTTTCTGTCCGCTGGCGTCGATAAATTCGTCTATAAGATAAACCACCGGTTCGGGGGTGTCCGGATCAAACTCCTGGGAATTTGCATATTCGAGCCCTAATACGTTTCTGGCGAATTCTATTACCGCAAGCTGCATTCCGAGACATATCCCGAGATAAGGTATTTTATTTTCGCGGGCGTATTTTATGGCTTTTAATTTGCCTTCGATTCCTCTTTCCCCGAATCCCCCCGCTACGAGAATTCCGCTTACCTCGGCGAATATTTCGTCCAATTTTTCGTCTTCCGACTTTTCAAGATCTTCACTGTCTATCCAATCTATCTCCACCTTCATATCAAGATGCGCCCCGCTGTGTATAAGAGCCTCAATCAGAGATTTGTAAGATTCCTTAAGTTTGAGATATTTTCCCACAAAAGCGATTTTAACCTTTTTTTGGGGGGAGATGATTTTTTTTACGATAAAATTCCATTCGCTCATATCAGGATGGAGTTCTCCTAAATCAAGCTGTTTCGCAATGGGGGCCAAAATATCCTGATTTAAAAAGTTTAAAGGAACCTGATAAACGGTCGGTGCGTCAACGGCTTCTATAACCGCATCCCTTTCTATATCGCAGCTGTCCGCCAATTTTTCTTTTAAAAATTTAGGCAGCGGTTTTTCGGTCCTGCATACGAGCATATGAGGCGTTATTCCTATACGCCTCAGCTCCTGGACGCTGTGTTGGGTCGGTTTTGTCTTAAGCTCGCCCGCCGCTTTAATATAAGGTATCAGGGTGACATGAACAAACATTGCGTTTGTTTTTCCGACCTCGTGTTTAAGCTGTCTCACCGCTTCGAGAAACGGAAGCCCCTCTATATCGCCGACCGTCCCTCCGAGCTCCACAACGACTATGTCAACCTCTTCGGCCACCTTTTTTATTCTTCTTTTAATTTCGTCTGTAATATGCGGGATGATCTGAACCGTTTTTCCGAGATAATCCCCTCTTCTTTCTTTTTCTATAACGCTTAAATATATCTGTCCCGTTGTAAAATTGTTTTTTTTGCCGAGGTTTTTGTTTAAAAACCTCTCGTAATTTCCTATATCGAGATCCGTTTCCGCACCGTCTTCGGTCACGAACACCTCCCCGTGTTCAAAAGGGGACATCGTACCCGGATCAACGTTTATGTAAGGATCTATTTTGACCATGGAAACCTTAAACCCGCTGTGCTGCAATAAAGCCGCAATGGATGCGGATGTGATACCTTTTCCGAGAGAACTCAATACCCCGCCCGTTACAAAAATATATTTGCCCATACAGAACCTTTTTAATTGGAATTATATCATTTTAATTCTTCAATTTCTTCATAAAAATATCCCGGAAGGGAATCGTACGGGTTGGAACCGTCGTCATCCGTCACATAAAAATACCCGCACCCGGCGTTTATAACTTTTTTCATTTCATCCTCATCCGCCCCGTATATAATTACGGAGTCTTTTTCAGGGTTATCCGAACATACCGCGGGGTTAAAAGAGCCCACCTCGCCTTCATACACCACTATAGTGTCGGCGATGTTGTAGTATAAAGAATCGCATCGCGTTCCCGGGTTTAAAACTATAAAATAATCGCCTTTGGATTTTATATATTCGTAAAGCGTTTCATAATAAGAAATTTTATCAGCACCGCTCGCCGCCTCGTCTATAAAAAAGCCTTGTATCAAAGGGTAAAATTTTATCCATTTATCGATATCGGCTTTTGTTTCGTTCAGTTCCCTCTCCCCCCATTTGGTGTAAACGTATCCGACGGGTTTTTTACCGCTTTCTTTCAGGGCGCCGATTATCGAAGTGTAATGCGGATCTTCCCTTAAACCTGGACCGCTGTCGGGATTGACGATTACCAAAAAACCGGTTTCGCCCGGGGCGTTTATAACCTCATCCCAGATCTCCTGGTTATAAAAATAAGCCGGCAAAATTATACCTCCGCCGCCTTTGGCGGTGGCGTTTGTGCCACACCCCCAAAAAACAACCGCTAAAACCAATATTTTCAAAAATTTCATTTTTACCCCTTTAAAGGAAATAAAAGATTTAAACAATTTCCAATTTTAACAAAATTTTGGTATTATTCCGTTTACAAAAAAAAACGAAAGGTGGTGAGAGCAGTGCCAGGAATCGTAGTACATCAGGGCGAAGATTTCGAATCTGCTTACAGAAAGTTCAAAAGACAGGTTGACAGAAACCTTATAGTTGTAGAACTTAGAAAAAGAAGATTCTACGAGCCGCCGAGCGAAAGACGCAAAAAAGAAAAAATTGCGACTCGTAAAAAAATCCTCAGAAAACTTTGGATGCTCAGAAGATACGAAAGCAGATTATAATCTGCTTTTTTATCTATACTTCATATACTCGTAAAAAACCCCGTTATCGAAATTGATAGGTTCGAATGTTCTGTTTTCCGGTTCTTCTATTTTTTCGGTTTTATAATTCTTCCACGAAAGCGTCTTTTTGTTTTGTTTTAAATTTTCCCGCGCTTTGTAATATTCGTTCAAAACACCGCCTAAAAACATCCGTTCCTCTTTTTTACTGAGTCCGAGATTTTCCGCAACGGCTTTAGCGTAATTTACCGGAACCTTAAAAGGCTTAGTGACAGTATTGCCGAAAACCCCCAACATTTCCCCGCTTTTAACCACCGCCCTTTTAGAGCCTTTTGTCACTTCTATAACACCGCTGCTGCACCCTATTACATCCCCTCCGTAATAAATCGAACCGAATACGGTGGTACCCCTTATTCCTATTGAAGCGTTTTTTGTTTCCAATTTAAACCGTTCAGGGGCTATTTTCCCTATTTTACCGGTAACGCTTACAAAAGTCCCTTTTAAAAATCCGAATCTCGCCTTCGGCTTTTTCCCGTACACATATTCCCTGACTTTAAATACGGAGTTTTTTCCTATCGTTACAATGGTATCGTCTTTAAAAACCATTTTAACCTTTCCATTTTCCCCCGTAAAAACGGTATCGTCTACATTTATATCCGTTTTAATCTTTAGACTGAAAATTTTGCCGTTTTTTAAAATCTCCGCCTTGCCTCTGACATCTTTTACATACCCTATCGACGCATACAGATAAAATCCGAGCAGTATTATTAAAAATCTCATTTTTTCTCCTTAAAACATGTAGATAAATTTGGAATAAACTTCATATTTCCTAAGCTCCTCACCCGAATCATCACAAAGAGAATAGTAGTTTACAACACCTATAGAAAAATATATATGTCTGCTTTCTTGTTTGTTGAACGAAAAATCGACATAATGCATATTAAGCCTGTAGGCGTTAAAAACCGTAACGTCGTAATAATAATGTAAAAATAAAAACACCTCCGAAAAATGCCACCTACTTTTTATGTCGAATTTATATTCGTTGCCGTCGTAAGAGCCGCCGTCCGAATCGCCGTAAAAGGCGTATAAAGCCACCTCGGTTTCAAAATCCCTTGTCTTCAAGCCGGCTCTTAGCCCCCCTCCGAGGCTTTTGGTTTTTACATCATTCCTGTAATACCTGGCCGAAAGGAAAGGTCCGGCATAATACGAACCCATTTTTTTATAAAAAAACAGCTCCCCTTTGTATACGGACTCTCCTCCGTTTGTTTTAAACTCTCCGCCCAAAGAAAGTTTCGTATTTACAAAAGCGTGATAATCGGCATAAGCATTTGCGTCGGCATAAATATAGTTATATTCGGGATGTGTAAAATATCCCCTGTTTTGCACTTTTACATCCACGGATGATTCCAGGTTGTTTTTAAAATAGTACCCTTTTATCAACGCTTCTTCGATATGAGCCATATCCACCAAAGAAGATTCCTTTTTTTTCGCATAATTAAGATTCGAATCGTATAAAAGCCCCGCCGCTATTTCGGCTTTAATGTATTTAACACCTTCTATTCTTTTCAAATAGCCTTTTAATTCCTCTTTTACCGTTTCGGGTATCTCTTTTTTAAGAAGCCTTTTAATCAGCTCTTCCGCGAGGGAATATTTGCCTTCTTTGTAATAAGTCTTCGCCAGATACGCCCTTGCCACGTCCGAATCGTACCGTCCGGCATATTCCGAAAAAAGTTTTTCCGCTTTTTTATAATCCCCTTTATTATATAATTCAACCGCTTCAAACCCGTATATGTTGATAATTATCAAAAACAAAACCAGAAATTTCAATTTAGGCTCCTTTTATGTTAAACTATTATTAATTATACTATAATTTTATTATAAAGAGAAATTAAATGAAAAAATATCACTTTTTTTTGGGCGCGGTGCTGCTGTTGCTGAGTGTTTTTTCCGTCGTATATCTGAAAAACCCGCCTCTGCCGGAAATAATAGACAAAAAAATAAAAGATTCGTTTTTTACGTTAAGGGGCGATGTAAAACCGTCCGAAATGATTACAATAGTAAACATAGACGAAAAATCGCTTTCGGCATTCGGGCAGTGGCCGTGGAATAGAAGAATCATTGCAAGAATTGTACGCAACTTAACGGCCGCAAACGCGGGAATAATAGGTTACGACATCTTTTTTGCGGAGCCGGACGCAAAAGGGGAAATCAACGACATGATAATGGCCGACGCTTTAAAAAACTCCCCTTCCGTTTTAGGTATAATGTTTGATTTTGAAAAAAACATAACCAAAAACACTCTTCCGAACATTCCCGCCGTTTTTATACAGAAAAACTTCACAAAAGAATTTCTTCCCGTCGCAAAAGGTTATCTTGCCAATATTACGGTACTCCAAAACAGCGCCTACAGCAGCGGTTTTGTAAATATGATTCCCGACAGTGACGGCGCAGTGAGATATATCCCTCTTATTATAAAATACAAAGACGATTTTTATCCGTCCCTCGCTTTTGAAATGTTCCGTCTTGCAATAGGCGTCTCAAAAATCACCGTCAATTACACACCCAACGGAATAAAATCCGTTACACTCGATAAAAATTTAACCGTTCCCACCGACAGGTTCGGAAGACTGTTTATTAATTACAGAGGGAAAAAAGGCAAATACGCATATCTCTCCGCCAAAGACGTATATGACAACAGATTCGACAAAAACAAAGTTTCCGGCAGATTTATAATAATAGGAACAACCTCAGCCGGCCTGTTCGACTTGAGGGCCACACCTTTTGAAAGCGCATATCCCGGAGTGGAAATACATGCGACCATTCTGGACAACCTTTTGCAAAACGACATCATCCACGCCCCTCAGAACGAAGAACTGATAGACCTGTTTATAATGTTTTTACTTTCCTCCCTGACGGCGTTCGTTATATACAGGTTTTCCGCACTGTACGCCTTTTTAGCTGTAATGGCATTAATAGGAGGAACATACTATCTGGATTATTATCTTTTTTTCAACAAACACGTTATTTTAAACACGGTGTATCCTGCAATCCTGAGCGCTCTAACCGCTTTGGTACTTATAACGGTGAATTATATGTTCGAACATAAAAAAACACTCCTTATAAAAAGGGCCTTTGCAAAGAAAGTATCGCCTAAGGTTATGGAGGAGCTTTTAAAAAACCCCGGAGACATACTTGCCCCCAAAGAGAGGGAAATTACCGTATATTTCAGTGACATAAGGGGATTTACCACCATTTCCGAAAAAATATCGGATCCCATAAAACTGATAAAAATGCTTAACAGCTATTTTACGCCCGTAAGCAACCTGATAATTAAATACAAGGGGACAATCGACAAATTCATAGGAGACGCCGTAATGGCATACTGGAACGCCCCGAACGAATGCGAAAACCACGCGGATATGGCGGTCGAATGTGCAATAGAACACATAAACCTGCTAAAAAAACTGAATAAAAAAATAAAACGCGCCTTCGGAGTCAATATAGACATAGGAATAGGAATAAACACCGGAATGACCACAATAGGGGAAATGGGCAGCGAGGGCAGATCCGATTACACGGTTATAGGAGACAGCGTAAACCTTGCCAGCAGACTCGAAGGGCTAAACAAATACTACGGAACGCATATACTTATTTCGGAATATACGAAAAAACTTCTTAAAAAACATTTCAACACCAGGGAAATCGATACGGTTTTAGTAAAAGGGAAAAACAGACCCGTAACGATTTACGAAGTAACGGCAAACCCTTGCGAAAACATAGAAAAATACGAAAAAGCCCTTGATTTATATAAAACAAAAAATTTAGAAAAGGCTCTAAAGATTTTCTCCGAACTATACGCTGAAAAAAATGATAAAATATATAAAATATACATCGAAAGGTGTATGTTTTTTATAAAACATCCGGAAAAATTTTCCGCAGTGCATAAATTCGAAACAAAATAAGGATTAATATGTTTTTTAAAGTTTTAGGAGCTTACGGAAGCAAATCGAAAAATAAAAACCCGGTTTCCTTTCAAATATCGAAAAACACGGTAATAGACGCGGGAAACATCCTCAACGGCGTAGAAAATCCCCAAAATATAGAAAACGTCATTATTTCACATTCACATATCGATCACATCCAGGATCTGCCCTATCTTATAGACCTCACATACGAAACAAGAAAAAAACCTCTTAAAATTTACGCCACGGAAATTACGATACGGGCGGTAAAAGAGCACATTTTCAACAATTCGGTATGGCCAGAATTCAGCAGTATCCTTTTACCCGGACAAAATAAAAATTCCATATATTTTATTCCCATAACCCCGGATGTCCCCGTCAAAATAGACGAAAAGGAAATATTTCCGTTCAGAGTCTCCCACACGGTGGAATCACTCGGTTTTTTAATCGACAAAACATTTTTAATATCAGGCGACACGTCCTATTGTGAAAATCTGATAAAAACAATCAACACTTACCGTCCGAAATATGTTTTTTTGGAGGTTTCGTTTCCTGAAAGGCTTCAAAACATAGCCGACATTTCCGGACATATGAGCACCGGGGACATTAAAAACGTAATAAAAAACATTTCATACAAACCTGAAAAAATATACGCTTACCATATTAAACCCCAGTTCGAAAACGAAATTGTAAAAGAGCTTTCAAGGATTGACGTAATACAGGCGAAAGAAAACCTCACCTTCAAAGAAAACAGAATATACTGTATGAAACACGCGGACGAAATCATATTTGAAATGATAAAAGACCTCTACACCGAAAAAGACATAAATAAAATTCTCAACAAAATAGTCACGTACGCAAGGGAAATAACAAACGCCGACGCCGCAACCCTTTATTACAAAACCGAAGACGATATGTTTTTGGAATTTAAAATCATACAAAACGAAACGCTCAGATTATATATGAATGAAAACATAAACTGGCCCAAACTGCCCCTTTACATAAACAAAAAACCGAATACCGAAATGGTGGCGGTACTGTGCGCCCTGAAAGGCGAAATCATAAACATAAAAGACGCTTACGACACGGAAAAATTCAATTTTGAAGGAACAAAACGTTTTGACAAAAAAAACGGATACCGCTCCAAATCCATGCTCGTAATACCTTTGAAAAACCATAAAAACGAAATAATCGGCGTTTTACAGCTTATTAACAAATATAGCGGGGGCAGTATAGTTCCTTTTGAAAAAAAGGATCAGGACCTTGTATACCTGCTCTCTTCCATAGCTGCAGTCTCACTGACCAAAAACAAACTTATAGAGGACTTTGAAAAACTGCTGAGCTCCCTTATAAAAACCATCGGTACCGCGATAGACGAAAAATCCAAATATACGGGCGGTCACGTAAGAAGGGTGGCGAAGCTTGCACTGAAAATAGCCAAAGCCGTGGAAAAGGAAAAGATTAAAACATACACCGAAGAAGAGCTTAAAATGATAGAAACGGCCGGATGGCTCCACGACATAGGGAAAATAGCAACACCCGAATATGTTATGAACAAAGCGACCAAACTTCATCTGTTTATCGACATACTTCCTTATGTAAAATTCAAATTCGAACTTGCAAAAGCTTACGGGAAAATAGATCTTTTAGAAAAAAAAACAGCCCCTGAGGAATATGAAGAACTTGTAAAAACCCTAAACGAAGGGTTCAGACTCGTAACGGAACTGAACAAAGGCGGAGAATTCGTCCCGGATGAAAAAATATCGGCATTAAAAAAACTGTGTCTTATAAAAATAAACGGCGAACCCCTTATAAACAAAAACGAATTTGAAAACCTCTCCGTAAAAAAAGGCACCCTTACAGAACGCGAAAGAAAAAAAATAGAAGAACACGCCTCAATAGGCCTTAAAATGTTAAAACAGCTCCACTTCCCCAAAAAGTTTAAAAAACTGCCTTCCATTGCGGCAAACCATCACGAAAAATTAAACGGAAAAGGATATCCGAGGGGACTTAAAGCAAAGGAACTATCGCTTGAAGAGAGAATTATGGCGGTGGCGGACATATTCGAGGCGCTAAGCGCCGCCGACAGACCTTACAAAAAACCTAAAAAAATGTCCGAAATCTTTAAAATTCTGTATTTTATGGCCAAAAACAACGAACTTGACAAAAACATCATAAAAATAATCCTGAAAAACGGAGTTTATCTCGAATACGCAAAAGAGGAGTTAAAAAAAGAACAGCTCGACGAAATACCAGAAGAAATAACGAGCTATTTTTTCAGCACTTCTTAAATTCCACCCTCGGGATTATTTTTATATCCCTGTATGACGTAAAAAGCCCTTTATTATACATTTCAAGCGCCGCCCTTGCAATCATGGCCGCATTGTCCGACGTGTATTCCATACGGGGGTAATAAAGCCCGAAACCGAACTCTTTTGAGAGTTTTTCAAATTCTTCTTTCAGTTTCATATTCGCACTCGCCCCCCCCACAATCGCGAAATTCACCGGTTTTTGCCTCTTAAAAACCCTTTTACACATAAAAACGAGATGTTCTATCGCTTTTTCCTGAAAAGAGGCGGCTATGTCCTCGGGTTTATATTTTCCGCTCTCAACCGCAAGCCGAACGGCGTTTTTTATTCCCGAGTAACTAAAAGCCGTCTCTTTCGAATTTCTTAACGGAAGGGGAAGGGGCAGCAGTGTTTTTCCTTTTTGCGCGAGTTTTTCTATAACCGGACCGCCAGGATATCCCAAACCGAGCATTTTAGCCACCTTGTCAAAACTTTCACCGAAACTGTCGTCAAGCGTTGTAGCAATTTCACACACGTTTTCAATACCGTTAAAATTAAGAATTTTCGTATGTCCGCCGCTTACAAGCAAGACAGTAAGGGGTTTTATTTCCTCCTTTTCTATAAAAAGGGAATATATATGGCCTATTAAATGATTTACGCCTATTAAAGGGATTTTTAATGTCATACTCAACGCTTTAGCCGTCATAACGCCCTCCTGAAGCGTTACCGAAAGCCCGGGAGCATTCGTAACCGCCACGGCTTTTAAACGCGAAAAAAACTCTTTGCACTCTTCCAAGATTTTAGGAAGAGCCTTCGCATGAAGCCTGCTTGCAAGCTCCGGCACAACCCCGCCGTACAGGGAATGTTCCGATTCCTGCGATATTTTTTTATGAAAAAGAAGCTTTTTTGTTTTTATTTCCGTAACCGCAACCGAGGTATCGTCACAGCTGCTTTCAATCGCCAAAACCATTTATATCCTTTATGAGCATACAACCTGAACTTATTTTAACCGAATTTTAACATTTTTGTACTAAACTTTGTATAATTTAATATTAGTATGCCAACAAAGGAGTCGAAATGAAAATCTTATTAATCGAAGACGAT
>NZ_JBMYAU010000078.1:0-17896 GCF_053994455.1 Nautilia sp.
ATATGTTTTAATTTTGCGGGAGTTTTTCCTATTACCGCATATTCGTCTCCGGAAAGTTTATAGGTAGGGGTGATTTTGTTTAAAAACCGTGCGAATTCCCTGATTATCCTGTCTCCCTCTTTTATTCCGAAGAAGTCGTTGATTTCTTTAAAATCGTCTATGTTTATTATCGCTATATAGTTGTCTTTTATATCATTTAAAAGTTTTTCCCTGTTCGGAAGGTTTGTTAAAGAATCTTTAAACATATTTTCAATTAATTGTTTTGTTTTTTTATGTACTTCATGCTGAAGATTTATATTTTGAGATTTTAACTGTATATTTTGATAGTTAATCTGTTTTTCATACTGATCTATTATTTCTTTTAAAATTTTGTTTTCATATCTTGTAATTAAAACGGCTATCAATATAATTATTAAAAACAGTATTGTGTATAAAACGAATATTTTTTTTATTTCACGGTTAAAGATTATTATTTTTTTATCTATTATTTCGTTTATGTCGTCTAAAAACACACTTGTAAAAATCAGCCAGTTGAAAGGTTTGTAAAGTTTTACGTAGGATATTTTCGGTCTGGTTATTTTGTCCGAATATTTGTAAAAGTAGTATTCTACAAACCCTTCGCCGGTGGTGTTGGCTATTTTTAAATACTGCTTTCTGTACTCTTTTCCTTTCGCGTCTTTTTTATCGTCGTCCAGAAATTTTCCGACCATAGCCGGTTTTACCGGAAGTGCCACCACTTTTGCAAAACGTTTTCCGCCTTTATAGTTTAATATTTCCGCTATGGATATGTATCCGTTGTTTTTCGCCCCGAATCTTATGTTGGAGATAACCTTTATAACCGTTTTTTTGATAATATCGTCTATCTCTTTTTGATAAAGACAGGTTGTAAGAAGGTATTTGCCGTCTATTAGGTGTTGAAAAGTGATTTTTTTTCCGAGGCTTGTTTTATGCACGAAAAAAATATCGTTTTTATGTTTTAGCAAAAGTTTTTTTATAAGTTTAAGACGTTTTGTTTTGTTATAATCTTTTAGGTGTGTAAACAGCGGGTTAGCGTTTATATCGCTGAGCGTTATGTGTATTAGAGGATATGTTTCGGAATATTCGTTTAAAACGGTTTTCCAGCCGTTTGCCGGAAGTTTGTTTATTATGTCGGATAACAGGAAATTTGTTTTTTTTAATTCGTAAAGCATTTCTTTCATTTTATCGTTTTTAATAGTTTTTATGAAATTTATTAAATTGTTAATCTGGTTTTTCATTAACATTTTCTGATTGTTTATGTAAGTAGTTTTTATATTTTTTATTTCTTCGTTAAGTTTTTCATGCATAATACAATATGTAAGAGTATATGTGGATACCGCAAGAAAAAACAGTAAAATAAAAATAGAAAAGTTATTATATTTAAGTATTTTCTTTTTTAACGATTCAATCATTTATTCATTTTTTCCTTTGCCACTCTGTCAAGAATTCCGTTTATAAAACTTTTGGATTTGTCTTCAGAGAAGTTTTTTGCAATTTTTACCGCTTCGTCTATAACTATCTGATAGGGCGTATCGGTATATAGCAATTCGTAAATCCCGATTCTTAAAATCTGTTTGTCCACTTTGTCGAGTCTTTCGAAATCCCAGTCGATTAAATGGTTTTTTATTATAACGTCAATTTCTTTTAAATTATTTAAAACGCCGGTTAAAAGTTTTTTTGCAAATTCCGCCTTTTGAGCTTTGATTTTTTTCTCTTTTAAAATTTCTTCGAACTGTTCAATCGCCTGGTCGTTTCCCATTTCCTGCGCATAAAGCGTTTGAAGCACCGCTTCTCTTGCATGTGTTATCGTTGCCATTATTTCCTCCGGATTTAAAATTGTCACCGCCTATATTAAATTATATCGGCGGAGATGTTGTTTTTTTCAGTAAGGCGGAGTTGAAAAATATTTTACAATTTTAAAATCTCCGCTTTTTTAATATTATACTTAATATATATCGTTTTTGTTAAGTTTTTATACCAGCGCCTTATACAAGTTTATCATTTCTATAAGTCCGAGCATCGCCTCAAAACCTTTGTTTCCCGCTTTTGTACCTGCTCTTTCGATGGCCTGTTCGATGGTGTCTGTTGTCAAAAGACCGAATGTTACCGGAATGTCGGATTGAAGGGTGGTGTTTGCTATTCCTTTTGTGGCTTCGGCCGCAACGTAATCGAAATGAGGGGTGGCGCCTCTGATTACGGCTCCTACGCATACGATACCGTCGTATTTTTCCGTTTTAACGGCTCTTTTAAGCGCGAAAGGAAGTTCGAAGGCGCCCGGAACCAAAATAAGTTCGAGGTTTTCTTCTTTCCCTCCGTTTCTCAAAAATGCGTCTTTCGCCCCTTCTACGAGTCTGTCCGTAATCAGGTGATTAAACCTGCTCGCTATTATCGCGATTTTTTCATTTCCCGAAAGCTGAAGATTTCCTTCTATAACGTTCATTTATTCTCCTTTGTGCATTTGTTTATACATTCTATATCTTTTAAGGTTTTTTCCAATGTTTCAGGCGTAATCATATTAGGTCCGTCGCTTAACGCGCTGTCGGGGTCGTAGTGCGTTTCAAAAAAGAAGCCGTCTATTCCCACAGCCGCGGCAGCCCTGCTTAAAACGGGAACATATTCCCTTTTTCCGCCGCTTTTTCCTGCGGCGCCCCCGGGCATTTGAACGGAATGTGTCGCATCGAATATCACAGGGGCGAACTCTCTCATAATGTATAAACTTCTCATATCCACAACAAGGTTTCCGTATCCGAAAGTGGTTCCTCTTTCAGTCAGCCAGACCCTGTGTTTTTTTGAATTTTCAAAAGTGGGTTGATCACATCCTCTTGTTTTTAAAATCTTTAAAACCGAATATTTCATATCGGCGGGATTCATAAACTGTCCCTTTTTTATATTTACGATTTTATCGGTTTTCGCAGCTTCTGTTAAAAGATCCGTTTGTCTGCACAAAAAAGCCGGAATTTGCAATACGTCGACAATTTCGGCGGCTTTTTTAACCTGTGACGTTTCGTGAATGTCGGTTAAAAGTTTGTATCCGAATTTTTCTTTCACTTCGCCGAGGATTTCAAGCCCCTTGTCGATTCCGGGACCCCGGTAGCTTTCTAAGGATGTTCTGTTTGCTTTGTCGAAACTCGCCTTAAAATAAAAATCGTATTTTTCACTGTACGGTTTTAAATATTCGGCTATTTTAAAGATCTGTTTTTTGCTTTCTATCACGCAGGGACCTGCTATTAATATCATATTTTTCCTTTTTTAGTATAATTATATCAAATGGAGATAAAACGTTGGGACTGAACATAAAATGGCACTGACTAAATGCGTTCAACAAGAGTGCATTTTTTTTTAACGCTTTTTCTCCGTTAAAATTTGCAATTGTTTCACTTTATTTAGTCAATGCCCATAAAATTAACGATATGAATTACCATGGGCAGAACGGTGAATTTAAATATAAAATATAAAATAGGCTGGTTTTAAAATAAAAATAAATTTTTAAAGGTTTTTAAATGATTGTAAGTAAGTACAGCGCAAGCGGGAACGATTTTGTAATTTTTCATACGTTTGCAAAAAAAGACAGAAGCGAGGTTGCAAAAAAACTGTGCGAAAGGCAAAACGGAATAGGTGCCGACGGACTGATAGTTCTGCTGCCTCATGAAAAGTACGATTTTGAATGGCAGTTTTACAATTCCGACGGAAGCGAGGCGGAAATGTGCGGAAACGGAAGCAGGGCGGCCGCTCATTACGCTTTCGTAAACGGACTGGCTTGCAGAAAAATGAAATTTTTAACTCTTGCGGGTGTGATTGAAGCCGAGGTGGAAAACGACGTTGTGGAATCAATGCTAAGCCCTTATAAGCTCGTAAAAGACGAGTTCGAAGAGGAGGGGAGGGTATGGAAAATATACGATACCGGAGTACCCCACTTGGTTACGCTCGGCAAAATTGACGATTATGACAAAAAGTTAGCTGAGAAAATGAGGTACAAATATAATGCTAACGTCAATTTTGCGGAAGTTAAAAACGGAAACCTTTATGTAAGAACGTATGAAAGGGGAGTGGAGGACGAAACACTCGCATGCGGTACGGGAATGTGCGCTTCTTTTCTGGTTGCAAAAGATTTGAATTTGGTGGGTGATAACGTAACAGTTTATCCTAAAAGTAAAGAAGAACTGCAAATAAAATTAAAAAACGGCAGACTTTATTTTAAAGGAAAAGTAAAAAACACTTTTACGGCAAATATATGTAACGAATTGTAACACTTTATAATAAAGGATAAAAATACTCTTTTTTATTTCTTTCTTTTCTGTTATACTTCAATAAAAAAAGGATTAAAAATGCCAACTTTGACAAAATTAAAAGGAAACGACGTAGCTCTTTACGGAAATCAGGTGAATGTGGGGGATAATGCTCCGGTTGTTACTTTACCGAACAGTGCGCTTGAAGAAGTTACAATAGGCGGTGCTAAGGATAAAGCCCAGTTAATCGTTGCGGTTCCGAGTCTTGATACTCCTGTATGTGCGATGGAAACGACTAAATTCAACAATCAGGCGGCCGGTGTTGAAGGTGCCACAGTATATGTAGTGTCTATGGATCTGCCGTTTGCGGCTAAAAGATTCTGTTCTACGGAGGGAATTGAAAACCTTCAGGTGCTCAGTGATTTCAGGGATAAATGTTTTTCCGCCGCATACGGAACGTTAATAGCTGAGGGAGCGTTAAGGGGACTTAGCGCAAGGGCTATTTTTGTTATCGGAAAAGACGGAAAAATAGCATATAAAGAATTGGTGGATGAAATTACGGCAGAGCCGGATTACGACGCCGCATTGAAAGCCCTTAAAAAAGCTGCGGCTGAATAACTCTCTTTTTTCTCTCCTTTGTTTAAATACCACTTGACTTAATTAATTACACTTGCAATAATTGCGTAATCAATTTAAAGGATATTTGATGCAGTATAATAAAGAGACATCCGTTGGTTACGCATTGACGACTACATTGAATCTTCTTAGAAAAAACTTTAACAGGGAAATTAAAGAGTTCGGTTTAAGTTCGGAACAGTACGGTGTATTAAAACTCGTTTTCGATTTAAAAAAACTGACTCCTACACAAATATCCGAACTTCTTAACAGAGACAAGGCTACAATAACAAGAATTATAAAATCGCTTGAGGGTAAAAAACTGATAAAAAAAGAAAATATAAACAATCGCTCTTTTTATATAAAGCTGACGCGAAACGGTGAGAAGATGTTGAAAAAAGCAGACGAAATTGCAATAAAATACCATAAAATGATTATGGAAAACGTTGGGGAAAAAAATATAAAACAGATGCTTGAAACGCTTTCTAAAATAAGGGAAATTTTTTAATAACAAAGGAAATTAATGAAAAAAATAATTTATATATTAGGTCTGTCTATTATGCTTAACGCCGAAATATTAGATGAAATAATAGCGAGCGTCAATAATATACCGGTGACTTCTTATGAGGTGGAACAGCTTTCTAAACGAGGCGGCATTTCAAAGAAAAAGGCTTTAGAGTATTTACTTGATCAAAAGCTGATTCAAAGTGAAATAAAAAAAAGAGGTATAAACGTTGACGATTTTGAAATTGAAAACGCCATGGAAAAAATTGCAAAACAAAACGGGTTGAGTCTGTTCGAATTCAAAAACATTTTAATGCAAAAAGGTGAGTATAAACATTTTAAAGAAAGTGTAAAAAACAACCTGCTTAAAGAGAAACTTTTTTCACAGATAGTCCAGACCAAGCTGAACGTGACACCTGATGAGGTTTCAACTTATTACAATAATCACAAAGACGATTTTAAAATTTTTAATACCGTGCAGGTAACTAAATACAGCGCCAACAATAAAACGGTTTTAAAGGATATTCAAAAAAACCCTTTGTCCAATGTAAAGGTTAAAGCCGAAACGAAAGTTTATTCATATAACGAACTTCCTTTGTCTCTTTTGTTTCTTTTCAAACAGACAAAGGAAGGGGAGTATACACCCATTTTAAATGATGGGTTAGGGTACAGTATGTATTATATTGCGAGGAAAGACGGCTTGGCATACATTCCTTTTGATAAAGTTAAAAACGCCGTTGCTAATAAAATAGCGGCGCAGAAAAGGGAAATGATACTCAAAGACTATTTTAATAAACTAAAAAACAGGGCTTATATTAAATTTTACATGAAGAACTATTAATGTTTCCTTCTATTTTTTTAAATCTTTTTTCATAAACCCATATTTCAAAATTTATGTTTTTTTCCTTCAGAATTTTTTTTATTTTTTCTTTTTCGGTAGTTAATATGGACACTCCGCATTCTTTAAATATACCGTCGGGAGTGGGGATTGATTTTATATTGTGTTTTTTCAGCAGCTTTTCCGCTTTGAGTCCCGTGGGAATGTCTTCAAAATGGAAATAATAATATTTGTTAAGATCATCCGTAAATCTGTAAATGATTTCTTTTATGTGAAGTCTGATTCCGGCTGGTAAATATTTAAGCTCCGCCATTATACATCCTTTATTTGTTGATTTCTTTTTCCCTTAACTGTCCGCAGGCAGCGGAAATATCCATTCCTTTGCTTTTCCTTATTGTACAGAGTATTCCTTTGTTAATTAAGTAATTCTGAAATTGTTTCATGGTTTCGTCGTCGGGTCTTTGAAAATCCGTTCCGGGATACGGATTAAAATAAATCAGATTTACCTTGCTTGGAATACCGTTTAAAAGTTTTACGAGTTTTTTCGCAGATCCGATATCGTCGTTCACGTTTTTTATTACTAAATATTCAAACATTACTTTTTTTCTTTTGTCTATTGGAAATTCTCTGATTGCTTCAATGACGCTTTGTATGTTATAAGCTTTGTTTAATGGTATTAACTGCTCTCTTAGTTCATCGTCCACCGCATGGAGGGAAATGGCAAGGTTTACACCGAGATTTTCGTTTCCTAATTTTTTTATTTTAGGTGCTATTCCCGAAGTTGAAACCGTCTGTCTTCTTGTTGCGATATTCATACCGTCGGGATTTGCTATTATTTTAACAGCTTTAATAAGATTGTCATAATTGTCAAGAGGCTCTCCCATACCCATATATACGATATTAAGCGCTTTGTTTTCGTCGAATTTTTTAAATTTTTTCATCCACCATACCTGCGCCGCAATTTCTCCGGCGCTTAAGTTTCTTACGAATCCGCCTTTTGCTGTCAGACAAAAAGCGCAACCCACCTTACATCCCACTTGGGTCGATACGCATACCGTATATTTAGCCTCTTTTATTTTACCGTTTTTAACTTCTTCGTCCTTCATTTTTATAAGCACCGTTTCAACGGTATGGTTATCGTTCATTTTAAAAAGAAATTTTTCCGTTTCGTCATGTGAAATTTCATGGTTTACAAGCTCGAGAGGATTTATGATAAATTTTTTTTCCAGTTCTTCTTTCAGGTTTTTAGGAATGTTTTTCATATCTTCAAAATTATCTACATATTTTCTGTATACCCAGTTATAAAGCTGTTTAATTCTGAATTTCGGTTCTATTCCCATTTTTAGGAGCTCTTCCGGGAGGTAATCCATAAATATTTTTTTATCCATTTATTTCCTTTATAATTTTTTTATCTAAAAGTCTTTGAATAAGAAGTTCTTTTGCTTTTTTTATGTTCGATAAATACTCTTTGTGGGCTTGGCTGTGGCAGTAATTTGTAATTACAAATATACCGAAAGCCGGAATTTCGAATTCTTTTGCCACGCTCATTACGGAATAAAATTCCATATTTTCAATTTCAACGTTTAATTTCAGATATCGTTTTGCAATATTTTCATTTGTTGTTATGTAATTGGAGGAATTTACTATTGTTTCACGGGAAACGTCTTTTGCAAAAGTTATTATATTCTCAATCGGCGTGTAACAGTTTTTTTCAAAAAAACAGTTTTCTATATTGCTTGCGCTTTTACTTTCGATTATGTCAAAAATTTTCTTATTGCCGTAACTTCCGGCGGTTCCCACAAAAATTAAATAATCCGGTTTTTCGAACAGGCATAATCTTGTAAGGTTGATTGCGCTGTTTATTAAACCGATACCTACAGGAACTGCAAAATCAAATATTTCTTCATTTCCTGAACTGATTATAACTATTTTTTTGTTTCCCATTTTTTTCCGTTAAAGTTTTGTTTCACGTGAATCACTTGCAATCAAGCGATATTTTATATTTAAGTTTTATTGTTTTCGGTTTTAATATGATTTTTTCTTCATCAGGCGTTAAAAAAACAAGTTTTTTTATTTTACATGTTTTGTAAACCTGTTTTGTTTTATTAATTATATTATATTGAATTTTGTCAAAATCAATTTTTGAAAATTTTATTGTTTTAAATTTAGCATCCTCAGGCGCATAAAACTTATTATCAAGCCACATATTTATCTGATCAATATTTCCGTATAAAATATATCCGTCATTGGTTTTGATATAAGAAAAAGGAAAGGTCAATCCGTCTTTTTTTGTAACTATTTTTATCGCTTCTTTTTGTGGAACAACATATTGTGTGTAAACCTTAGTATATTCCACTTCAAAAGCAAACAGTAAAGTAGCGGATATTAAAAATAAAACAATTCTCAATTTTCCATTCTCCATTCTTAATTAATTCTGACACTTATGCCGTTGTTTTTTAAATACCGTTTAAGATCCATAATATCTATTTCCCTGAAATGAAAAATGCTTGCCGCTAATGCCGCATCGGCGGAGTGTTCGAAAACTTCTTTGAAATGTTCCGTTTTTCCCGCGCCGCCGCTTGCAATTACAGGGACGTGTACAAGTTTTGAAATAATTTCCGTTATTTCTATATCGAATCCCGCTTTTGTGCCGTCGGTATCCATTGATGTCAGAAGTATTTCTCCCGCGCCTCTGTCAACAACTTCTTTTGCCCATTCAATGGCGTCAATTCCGGTATCTTCACGCCCGCCTTTTATAAATACGTTCCATTTCCCAGGAGCCGTTTTTTTTACGTCGATTGCCACGACTATGCACTGGCTTCCGAATCTTTTACTTGATTCATTGATAAATTCCGGATTTTTAACGGCTGCTGAATTGATTGAAACTTTGTCGCATCCCACGTTTAACAGGTTGTAAATGTCGTTTAATTCGCTGATTCCTCCGCCTACCGTCAAAGGTATAAAAACTTCCTTTGCAACCTCTTTTACGATATCGACTATAGGTTTTCTGTCTTCGTGGCTTGCCGTTATATCAAGAAAAGTCAGCTCGTCGGCGCCTTCTTCGTTATATCTTACGGCGGCTTCTACAGGGTCGCCCGCATCCCTTAAACCCACAAAATTCACACCTTTTACAACCCTGCCGTCCTTTACGTCAAGACACGGGATTATTCTTTTTGCAAAATAGTCCATTCATTTCCTTTATTAATCTGTACCTTTTATTTTCTCTTATATGTTTTTTGTTATAATTTTATCAAACTATTTACATTTAGTAAAAGGATATGATATAATCAACGCGAAAAAAAAATTCGGGCAAAATTTTTTAAAAGACAGACATTATTTGGAAAAGATCGTCGAAGCGATGCCCAATACGGATAACTTGGTCGTGGAAATTGGGCCTGGCTTAGGCGATTTGACAGAAAAGCTGCTGGAAAAAAGAAGAGTGACAGCTTATGAAATAGATAAGGATTTATGTGAAATTTTAAAAAAGAAATTTCCAAATCTAAACTTGAAATGTGGTGACGTATTGGAGTTTTGGCAAGAAACTCTGGAAAATGAAAAGTATGATTTAATTGCAAATTTACCTTATTATATTGCAACGAACATTATTTTAAAAGCACTGAAAGATAAAAATGCAAAAAACATACTTGTTTTAATTCAAAAAGAAGTTGCAGATAAATTTTCTGCAAAAGCGGGGGATAAAAATTACTCATCTTTGGCTATATTGGCGCAAAGCGTGGCAAAGGTGAAAAAACTGTTCGATATACCTCCCGGTGCGTTTGTACCTGCGCCGAAGGTAACGAGCAGCGTAATACTTTTTGAAAAATTTGAAAACTCTTTTGACGAGGAGTTTGCAAAATTTTTAAAAGTCGCTTTTGCAAATCCGAGAAAAACACTGAAAAAAAATTTATCTGCAATTTATAAAGACTTTGATCCCGAACGGTTCGGACTTGCCAAAAACATAAGACCCCATCAAGTCGAAGGCTCTGCTTTTTTCCGGCTCTTTTCTGATGTCCGCTAAGGCAAAAGAAAGGAGAATAAATGGAAGAAAAAAACCAAAAAGCCGTTGTTAAAACAAAAAAGAGCTTTCAACAGAAAAAAATGGATCCGAAAAATTTCGTATGGTTTAAAGATCTAAACAAAGCTTTTAACGAAAACGAAAAGATTCAGCAGGCGAGGCTGAATTCACATTCAAAAATAGACAGCAATGCCAAAGGATGGGTTAGGTTCACGCCTCTCGGAGGACTTGATGAAATCGGCGGTAACTGTGCGGTGCTTGAAACCGAAAACAGTGCGGTAATTATAGACTGCGGAATGAGTTTTCCAAATGAGGATATGCACGGTGTTGATATATTGATACCGGATTTCAGTTATCTCAGGGAGATAAGACATAAAATCAAAGGTCTTATCATTACTCACGGACATGAGGACCATATAGGTGCGGTGCCGTATCTTTTTAAGGAAATGCAGTTTCCGATTTACGGAACGAGCCTTCCGCTTGCAATGATAGAAAACAAATTTAAAGAACATAAATTACTTCAATATAAAAGCTATTTCAGAAGCGTTAAAAAACGCCATCCGATTCAAATAGGGGATTTTAAAATAGAGTGGATTCACATGACGCACTCTATTATCGACAGCTCGTCACTTGCAATTCAAACACCCGTGGGAACGATTATCCATACGGGGGATTTTAAAATAGACCACACACCGATAGACGGATACGCACCTGATCTGCACAGATTTGCGTATTACGGCGAAAAGGGTGTTTTAGCGCTTTTCAGCGATTCTACTAACTCTTATAAACCGGGTGTTACGCCGAGTGAAAGTGTGGTGGGAAATACGTTTGACAATCTCTTCCTTAAAGCCAAAGGAAGGGTGATAATGTCCACATTCTCATCAAATATCCACAGGGTTTACCAGGCGATAGAAAGAGGTATCAAATACGGAAGAAAAGTTTGTATCATCGGAAGAAGTATGGAACAAAACCTGAATGTGGCGATGGATTTAGGGTATATCAAGCTTCCTCGCGATATATTTATAGACCCGTATGAAATAGGCAAATATGAAGACGGGGAAATTTTAATCGTAACAACAGGAAGCCAGGGCGAGAGTATGAGCGCTCTATATAGGATGGCTATTGATGAACACAGACACGTTAAAATAAAAGAAGGCGATCAGATAGTAATCAGTGCAAAGGCAATTCCGGGAAACGAGCCGACAGTATCCCAGCTTATAAACTTTTTAATGAAAAAAGGCGCAAAAGTGGCTTATCAGGATTTCAGTGAAATCCACGTATCCGGCCATGCCGCTCAGGAAGAACAAAAACTGATGCTAAGACTTGTAAAACCGAAATACTTCTTCCCTGTTCACGGGGAATATAACCATTTAATGAAACACAGAGAAACGGCTATGAGCGTCGGAATAGATGAAAACAGTATATTTGTAATGGAAGACGGGGAACAGTGGGAAATAACACCTAAAAGAGTCAGAAAAGTTAAAAGTGTGAAAGTAGGTAAAGTTTATATAGATAACCAGAAAAATGAAAAAATAGAAACGGATATAGTACTTGACAGACAAAAACTCGCAAACGAGGGTATTATAATGATTGTTGCCCAGATTGACAAACAGAAGAAAAAACTTATCTCTCGCCCGCGTGTCACCACTTACGGAATAATAGCTGACAAAGAGGACAAAAATTTTGCAAAAGAGATGGAAGATATTTTAATCAATTACATAGAACACGCAAAGGATTACGTATACGAAAAAACAAGGATTTTCGAAAACGAACTCAGAAACGTAATAAGAAAACATGTATTCAGAAAAACAAAAAAATATCCTACGATTGTTCCGGTGGTTTACTTTATGTAAACCAACTTTTCTTAACTTTTCCTTAAAAATTTGATATAATATTAAATAATATATAAGTTTTAAGGAGGATAGTTATGTCTGAAGAAAAAAAAATAGAATATCCGAGAATGTGGGGATTCAGAATAATCGGCGAAGATAAGGAAAAAATGAGAGCTGCCGTCAAAGAATGCATTCACAACCAGGAATGTAAAGTGGAAGACAACAGATCTCACGGCAAATACCATTCCCAGAAGTTTGACGTTTACGTAACCAGTGAGGAGGAGAGAAACGAATTTTTTAAAAGACTTCAAGAACATAAGGACATAAAATTCGTTCTGTAAAGTTTTATAACCGACACGCTTGTGATTTGGCTGAAAAGTACGATAATGCGAAAATGGAAGCGTTTTATAATTTTATAAGCCCGTATTTAAAAGGTGAAAGGTTACTCGATATAGGCTGCGGAAGCGGTAGGGATATCGGATTTTATCTTCAAAAAGGGTTTAATGTAACCGGGGTTGACCCTGCCGTTAAATTTTTAAAAATATGCAAATTGAAATATCCGAATCTTAAATTTTATAATTCTTCTCTTCCGGATCTAAAACTTCCCGTTAAAAACTTTGATGTAATTACTCTTACAGCCGTTTGGATGCATATTTCAAGAATATTTTATACTTATTCCGTAAAGTCGCTTAAAAAATATCTAAATAAAAACGGAATGGTAATTCTCAGTTACTCTACTGATAAAAGAGAAGGGTTTTCGTATATAAACCCGAGATTCATACAAAGAAAATTTTTGGAAAACGGGTTTGTTAAAATGAAAGAAAATTTTTCATATGATGCGATGGACAGGGATGTGAAATGGGTGACTCAAATATATGCTAAAATTACATAAAAAAGGCTGATAATGATTATTTTAAACACTCCTATAGATATGCATCTGCATCTGCGTGAAGGCAAGATGCTGCGTGATGTTATACCTTACACTTACAATCAGTTTGCCGCAGCGGTTGTTATGCCTAATCTGGTTCCCCCGGTTGACAATATAGACAGGCTTTTAAGCTATAAAGAGGAAATTTTACAAAACAGTGAGAATTTTACGCCTCTTATGAATCTTTTTATGAGAAATTATACAAAAGATGAGCTGGAACTTCTAAAAGACGAAATATTTGCGGTAAAACTTTATCCGGCCGGAATTACGACAAACAGCGAAGCCGGTGTTAAATCGATAGAAAACGTTTATCCGGTGCTTGAAATTATGCAGGAACTCGAAATTCCTCTATCGGTGCACGGGGAAACGAACGGGTTTGTGCTTGATAGAGAAAGAGAATTTGCCGTAGTTTATGAAAAACTCGCACGCGATTTTCCGAATCTTAAAATTATAATGGAACATATTTCAACCTATAACCTTGTGGAACTGTTGGATAAATATAACAACCTTTATGCGACGGTTACCCTTCATCATCTTCTTTTGACGCTTGACGATTTAATCGGAGGCAGTTTAAATCCCCATAATTTCTGTAAACCGGTTGTAAAAACACCGAAAGACAGGGATGCGTTGCAGGAGATTGTAAAATCGGGACATAAAAAGGTGATGTTCGGAAGCGACAGCGCTCCGCATTCTATTGTAAATAAATTAAAAGGGGCGGCGGGGCTTTTCAGCGCTCCTATTATACTTCCGGCGTTAGCTGAATTTTTTGATGGTGACAGTGCTACGTTCCAAAAGTTTATAAGCGACAACGCCAAAGAAAATTTCAATTTAAACATTCCCGAAAGAGAAGTGGTTCTTGTCGAAGAGGAATATATCGCACCTCAGATGGTCGGGGAAGTTAAACCTATGTTCGCCGGTAAAAGATTTTCTTATAAAGTAAAAAATTTTTAAAATTTTTTTCTTCTCTTTTTCTCCCGTAAATAGGATAAAAAAGTCTTATTAAGATAAAAATACTCCCGAAATCTCGGCCTTTTTTTAAGGATTAATTAAGAAAAAAGGATATATAATTCCGATTAAGAACAATCAAGCAGGGAGAATAAATGAAAAAAGTTATAAAAAGAGACGGCTCAATCCAAAACTATTTTCCTTATAAAATAGAAGACGCCGTAAGAAAGGCATTTGACGCTACAAATGTTAAGTACGACCCGTTGGTTTTTGAAGAAGTAATTAAACAGATTCAAAAAATTGATATGCCCGAAGTTGAATATATCCAGGATTTGATAGAACATTCGCTTTACAGACACGGATATTTCGACGTTATGAAAAATTTTATGCTTTACAGGCATTTGCATAAACTGCAGCGTGAAAACCTGCTCGATAAGGAAGCGACGTATATAAACTGCAATACCACAATTGACGAATATATTTCCAAACAGGACTGGAGGATTAATGCCAATTCAAATACGGGATATTCCCATGCGGGTCTTATTAACAATACGGCGGGAAAAGTAATTGCAAACTACTGGCTTGACAAAGTGTATTCTCCCGCCGAAGGAAGGGCTCACAGGGACGGGGATTATCATATTCACGATCTTGACTGTCTCGCACCTTATTGTGCCGGATGGAGTTTAAGAAACCTTTTAAATGAAGGATTTAACGGCGTAAGGGGGCGTGTCGAATCAAAGCCGCCCGCTCATTTCAGAAGTGCACTCGGACAGATGGCGAATTTTCTCGGAATTCTTCAGAGCGAATGGGCCGGGGCTCAGGCGTTCAGCAGTTTTGATACGTATCTTGCCCCGTATGTGTTTAAAGACAGACTCTCTTACAATGAAATTAAAGAAGCTATCGAAAGTTTCGTGTATAATTTAAACGTGCCGGCGCGTTGGGGACAGAGCCCTTTTACGAATATTACAATCGATTTTACCGTTCCGGACGATCTTAAAGATCAGATTCCCACCCGCAACAACAAACACCTTTTTGAAGGTATTGAAGATGAGGAACTTCTTAAAAGGCTTCAGAAAAGAAACTCACAAATTAAAAAACTGACCGATGCGACATATAAAGATTTCGAACCCGAAATGCAGGAAATCATTAAGGCGTTTTACGAAGTTATGACAAAAGGCGATGCGATAGGGCAGCCTTTTACGTTTCCTATTCCCACGGTAAACATTACCGAAGATTTTGACTGGGACAGTGAAGCGGCGCAGGCTCTGTGGGAAAACACGGCAAGGATAGGCAGCAGTTATTTTCAGAATTTTATAGGAAGCCAGTATATTATAGATGAAAACGGAAACAAAATCAGGAATCCGAACGCTTACGAGCCGGGTGCCGTAAGAAGTATGTGCTGCCGGTTACAGCTTGATTTGAGAGAGCTGTTAAAAAGAGGCGGAGGGCTTTTCGGAAGTGCTGAGATGACGGGAAGCATAGGGGTTGTAACCATCAATATGGCAAGGCTCGGATATCTTTACAAAGGCGATAAGGAAGCAATGCTCGAAAGGCTTGCCGAGCTTATGGATCTTGCCAAATCCACGCTTGAGAAGAAAAGAAAATTCGTTCAGGAAATGTATGACAGAGGTCTTTATCCTTATACAAAAAGATACCTTCCCGGCTTTAACAACCACTTCTCAACCATCGGTGTAAACGGAATGAACGAAATGATAAGAAACTTTACAAACGACAGGGAAAACATTGCAACAAAGTGGGGAGTGAAATTTGCAAAAGAGATTCTTGAATTTATGAGGGAAAGATTAAAAAAATATCAGGAAGAAACGGGTAATCTGTATAATCTTGAGGCAACACCGGCGGAAGGAACAACTTACAGATTTGCAAAAGAAGACAAAAAAAGATTTCCGAATATCATTCAGGCGGGATTTGACGACGCCCCTTATTATACGAACTCAACCCAGCTGCCGGCGGATTATACGGACGATCCTTTTGAAGCTCTTGAACTTCAGGATGATTTGCAGACTTTATATACCGGAGGTACGGTGCTTCATCTTTATATGAGCGAAAAGTTAAGCTCGCCCGAAGCCGCCAAAAGGCTTGTAAAAAAAGCAATAAGCAATTTCAGGTTGCCTTATATATCCATCACACCTGTATTTTCGGTATGTCCTAAACACGGATACATTGCCGGCGAGCATGAATACTGTCCTTACTGTGATGCGGAACTGCTTGAAAAAATTGAAAAAGGTGAAATAAATATTGACGATTAAAACGAATTGTAAAACTTTTTGTGCAAAAAACATTAAAGGAGTGGAAATGGAAGTAAAAGAAATGAGTAAAGAGGAAATTTTGGAAAAACTTAAAGACAAAAGAAAAAAATGTATGGTTTATACAAGGGTTATGGGCTATCACAGACCTGTTGAAAGTTTCAATATCGGGAAAAAAGCCGAACATAAAGAAAGAAAATATTTTAAAGAATGTTAGGCATATATTCTGTTCAAAAATTTTCAACGTTAGATTTTCCGGGAAGGCTTTGTGCAATTTTATGGTTTAGCGGGTGTAATATGCGCTGTCCGTATTGCTACAATAAAGACGTTGTTTTCGGTCAAAAACAGATAGAAGAAGACGAGGTGCTAAAATTTCTTAAAAAGCGCGTAGGACTGCTTGACGGGGTGAGTTTTACGGGCGGGGAAGCTACGCTTTACAAAAACCTGGTATCTTTTAGCAGAAAAATCAAAGAGATGGGTTTTGAAATCAAACTCGACACCAACGGACTGAATTTTGACACTGTCAAACAGATGGTTGATGAAAACCTTGTTGATTATATCGCGCTTGATTTTAAAGCCCCTCCCGGAAAATTCGAAACCGTTACCAAAAACAAACATTTCGATAAATACGAAAAAACACTCGATTTTTTGATAGGTTCGGATGTGGAATTTGAAGTGCGCACAACGGTTCATACCGATTTACTTGATGAAAACGACATAAACGAAATAATAAAAATACTTCGCAATAAAGGCTACAAAGGCACTTATTACCTTCAAAACTACTTCAAAACCGATAAAGAGACACTCGGAAACATAGGACCCCAAAAAAGAAAACTCGATATTTCAAAAATAATCGATTTAATACCTGTGGAATTCAGGAATTTTTAAAAGGTAGAGAAATTAAAAGGTTAAAACTTTATCGCATTCCTCCACCCATTCGGCAAGTTCTTTCATTGTAGCTTTTATATTGTCTACAAAATAAGGCTGATTTTTATAGATTCCACATCTTGCCTGACAAGTTCCGCAAACTTTTAATTTTACACCGTTTTGATACATTTCTTTAAGCATTGCTACCAAATCGGTATCATAACTATCAGGTTTTTTGTAACATTCCCTTGCCATATCAACCGAATCATTCATTAAAAAGATTCTTATATCATTGCCGTTTTCAAATAATGTTTTTGCAAGTCTAAGTCCGTTCCATGTAATATCGCTTCCATCATATGGTTCATGATTAAAAATAAAAAGAATTTTCATACAAAACTCCTTCTTGTTTAATGTTTAGGTATTTAGCTATTTTGCTAAATACGAATGATATAGTATAATTAATTAAAAAAATTGTCAAGGATTATTATGCTTACAATTGAAGATAAAGTCAGAGCATTTAAAGCATTAGGACATAAAACGAGGTTTGAAATATTTATAAATATTTTAAAAGCGCCTTATGTATGTGGAATAAATAATAAAGTAAAAAAAGATGATATTATTGCTCAGGCTACCTGTGTAGGTGTAATAGCTGAGAGGTTTAATTATTCTTTGCCGACTATTTCAAGACATATCAAAGAATTAAAAGAAGCAAAATTAATAAATATGTATAAAGAAGGAAATAGAATTTTTTTAGAGCCAAATATGGAAGTTGTAAAAGAATTAAGCGAATGTTTTGATTCTATTGTAAGAGGTGAAAGAAATGAATCTGTTTGATTTATATTAT
>NZ_JBMYAU010000079.1:0-3095 GCF_053994455.1 Nautilia sp.
TGAGACTCTAAAACGTTATTGTTAGTCTGCTGTTTGTAAAATTTGCTTGCATCTATAAACTGAATCTTCGTATCTGTTTTGTTTTTTGAAAGTATAAGTATATTCACCGCTATAGATGTGCCGTAAAAAAGATTCGGAGGCAGTGCAATTATTGTTTCTATATAGTTATTTTCCACAAGATATTGTCTGATTTTCTTTTCAGCCCCGCTTCTGTAAAAAATTCCCGGAAACGTAACAATAGCCGCCCGTCCTTTTGGGGAAAGATAATTTAAAGCATGTAAAATAAAAGCAAAATCGGCTTTTGATTTCGGAGGCAGCACGCCTGCGGGTGCAAATCTTTCATCGTTTATCAGTGTCGGGTCGTCGCTTCCTATCCATTTGATGGAATACGGAGGATTTGAAACAATTGCGTCAAAAGGTCTTTCGTCCAAAAAAGCCGGGTTTGTTAAAGTATCTCCATGATATATTGAAAATTTATCGTAATTTATATTGTGTAAAAACATATTCATTCTTGCAAGGTTATAGGTTGTGTGGTTTATCTCCTCTCCAAAAAAACCTTCCTGGATAATATGCTCATCAAACTGCTTTTTTGCCTGTAAAAGCAACGAGCCAGAACCACACGCCGGGTCGTAGATTTTATTGACTTCTTTTTGATTGTAAAGAGCGAGTCTTGATATAAGTTTTGAAACGCTTTGAGGCGTAAAAAACTCTCCCCCGCTTTTTCCTGCATTTGCGGCATATTTTGAAATCAAAAATTCATAAGCATCCCCGAAAAGATCAATTTTACTATCTTCAAAATCCCCAAAGTCAAGCCCCGCCACTCCCTGAAGGACGGCTGTTAGCCTTTTGTTTTTTTCCGCTACCGTTTTACCAAGACGATTGCTTGTAGTATCAAAATCGGCAAAAAGACCTTTTATATCCTCTTCACTCTGATACCCGTTTGCAGAATTTTCAATATCGGCAAATATTTTCGCAAGGTCGGTATTTAAATTGGGGTTATTTGGAGCGTTTTTTACCACATTGCAAAAAAGCTGGCTAGGATAAATAAAATAGCCTTTTGATTTAATTGCATCTTCTTTTATTTCGAGAGTTATAACATCATCGGAAAGAGCGGCATAATCTATATCTTCATCCCCCGCCATATATTTAGCAAAATTTTCACTTATAAACCTGTAAAAAAGAGTCCCTAATACATACTGTTTAAAATCCCACCCGTCAACAGAACCCCTTACTTCATTGGCTATTTTCCAGATTTGGTTGTGAAGTTTTTCTCTTTGCTCCTGTTCGCTCATATTTTCTCCCAAATTTTTAATAAATTATATCAAACCTGCCGTAAAATTAAGCTAAAATATTAAAAATGCAAAGGCTTGGCATGAAAAAACTGAATGAACTTTATCATAAAGATAAACCAAGGGAAAAACTTATTCAAAAAGGTGTCAAAGCATTACAAAACGATGAACTTATAGCCATTTTGATAGGTTCGGGAATAAAAGGAAAAGATGTAAGAAAACTATCAAAAGAGATAGAGGAAATAATTGATAAAAATTTTCCGAATTTATCACCCGAAAAACTCTTCTCGATTAAAGGACTCGGCAATGCGAAAGTATCGGTTATCTTAGCCGCTGTTGAACTCGGAAGACGATATTATACGAAAAACAATAATAAAATAAACGACGCAAAAGACACTTATGAGCTATTAAAAGAATACGCAAATAAAAAACAGGAATATTTTTTGTCTATCACACTTGACGGAGCAATGAACGTAATAAACAAAAGAGTCGTTTTTATAGGAACTTTAAATCAAAGCATAATTCATCCTCGAGAAATTTTCGCAGACGCTATAGCCGACAGGGCAAATTCAATAATTATCGCACACAACCACCCAAGCGGGGAGCTTACTCCAAGCGGCAACGATATTGAGATTACAAAAAGACTTCAAGAAGTCGGTAAACTTATCGGAATTGAACTTTTAGATCATCTGATAATAACAAAAGAAGGTTTTTACAGTTTTTCACAAGAAGGAATGCTTATATAATCATATCTCCTTAACATATTCTTGTTTTTTACTTTTAGGAATCGTTTTGGTTTTGGGAATTTGCAGGACTTCATATTTTTTTATTCCGCTTAGATAGTGTATTTCGATAACGTCGCCCGGCTTTACGTCTTTTGCGCTTTTTGCTTTTTTACCGTTTATAAACACAACCCCTTCTTTGCACATTTCATCGGCAATAGTGCGCCTTTTTACTATATTTACGGCATTTAAAAACTTGTCTATTCTCAAAACGTCCCTTTTTTTAGAAATTATATCTAATTTGCTATAATTAGAAAAAAAGGCTGTTTATGTGTGCGATTGAATATTACACATACGAAGATTACAAAAAATGGGAAGGAAGGTGGGAGCTTATCGACGGCATTCCGCTTGCAATGGCACCGGCGCCTCTTCCGACTCATCAGTTTATAGCAATGGAATTATCATTTCAATTAAGAAAACAGCTTGAAAACTGTGAGGAGTGTGCGGTACTTGGCGAAGTCGATTACAAAATAGACGAAGAAAACGTGGTAAGATCCGACGTCGTATTAACATGTGAAAAATTAAACAAACCTTTCTTAAGCGTAGCACCTGAAATCATCTTCGAAATAGTCAGCAAAAGCAGCGCAAGAAGGGACGAAAAATTCAAATTCGCACTTTACGAAAAAGAAAAAGTCAGATATTACGTTTTGGTATATCCGGAGGACCAAAAGGCAAAAATATACAAATTAACCGGTAAAAATTATGAAAAAGAAGGCGACATACTTAAAAATTACGAATTTAAAGAAACAAAATGTAAACTAAGCGTGGATTTTGAAAAAATCTTCCAAAGACTTAGTATAATTTCATAAAAAAGGACTTAAATGAAAGTTGTATTGGCATACAGTGGAGGACTTGATACGAGTATTATTTTAAAATGGCTTCAGGATACCTACAACGCTGAAGTGGTAACGTTCACCGCCGACATCGGTCAGGGCGAGGAAGTAGAAGAAGCCAGGGAAAAAGCGATAAAGCTCGGTGTAAAACCCGAAAATATTTTTATTGAAGATTTAAGAGAAGATTTTGT
>NZ_JBMYAU010000080.1:0-14214 GCF_053994455.1 Nautilia sp.
CACTTCCCATAAAAGGTTCGATTACGATATCATTTTCTTTTGTATATCTTTTAATAAGCTGATACGGAATTTGAGGAATAAAGTTCCCGTGATAGATATTTTTATGCTTTCCGGATTTATCCCTTTCATTTATTAACCACAAGCTGTCGGTATTAATATCGCAGTTTTTCCAATTTTTTAAATCAAGGTCGTTAAATTTAGGCATAATAAATTCTCTTTACATTTATTTCAAATAATTTAAATATATCTCCATTTATTCACTATATTTATACGTATTCCATTCGATATATGTCTTGGCTTTTTTAATATTTTCAAAAGGCACTTTTTCTTTTCCTATTTCCGCCACGTTGTCATTAAAACTTTTAAGCACTCCTTTTATTTTCTGCCCTTCTGTGGTTGTCACTTTTACGTTTTCGCCTATGCTTTTTGCAAAATGTTCGGGTTTTGTAAGTTTTCTCTCAAGTCCCGGAGAGCTCACTTCAAGAAAATACTTCCCTTCCACCGGCTCTTCTATGTCGAATATCGGGGAGATAAGATTGTTTATTTTTGCGCAGTCGTTAAGTGAAACGCCGCCGGGTTTAGTTATATAAACCCTGAAATATTTATGCCCGCCTTCTTCACTGAGTTCTATATCATAAAGTTCGCAGCCGTTGTCTTCGACAATGTTTTTTATAATATCATTTAATTCACTTCTGTTCATTAAATTCCTTTTTTATTTAATTATATCATTTTTGATTTTTTACAGATATCCTGAAAGATATTTCGCAACCGCGTCTTCATCGTTTGTATGCGGAAGAATTAAATCGGCTCTTTTTTTAACCTCTTCAAGTGCGTTTTTTACGGCAATTGATTTTCCGGCATATTCGAACATTCCCATATCATTCAGGCTGTCACCGAACACCGTTACGTCTTTGGTATCTACTTCCATAATCTCCTCGAGTTTTTTTAACGCATAGGCCTTGTCACCGAGCGGATGAAGCACCGTTAAAAACCAGCACTCCATATAAGGATCTTTGCTAAGTTTCGTTTCCAGTTCAAAAATGCTTTTGATTTTGTTTTCAATTTTTTTAAGAAGATGCTCTTCGCCTAAATAAACCATTTTAAGATTGTGTTTAAAGGCCCTTAAGTTTTCGATATTCAAAACCCTGCCGTCGTTTTTATAATTTTGCAGAAGTTCTTCTTGATATCTGTTAATTTTTTTGGGATAAAGAAACTTTTCATTTCCGATTTCTTCAAAACCGACAATAAGAGGTCTTTCATCAAACTCTTTTTCGATTAAATCTATAATTTCATCACCTGTTTTTCTGTCAATATCGTTTATTTTAATAACCCGGCCTTTGGAATCTGCAATCATAGCCCCGTCAAGTAAAACCATAGGATATTTTAGATTAAGTCCTTTTAATAAAGATGTAGAACCTTTATAACTCCTTGCAGTGGCAATAGTCAAAGGAAAGGGAAAATTGTTCCAAATGTTTTTACTGAATTCGCTGAGAGTAAGATCGCTTCTTAAAAACGTCTTATCAAGGTCGGTTACGAAAATCATTTGTCTTTTTTGGAAATTTTTTCAAACAGTTCTTCCATTTTGTTTTCGCGCTCAAGCAGTTCGTCAAACGTAAAGCTCAAATTCGGCACTTTAAACCAGCCCGTGGCTTTAAGGCAGTAGTTTTGAATGTAACCTCTTGCTTGTTTTAGCTGTTTGAGGCTTGCACGCTGTTCTTTGTCGTTTAAATAGCTTTTTTCAAGATAGACTTTAGCGTCGCTTCCGTCCCTGCTGCATACAACATCAACAACGCTTAAACCTCTTATTCTGCCGTCGTTCATCTGGGAAAGCGCCTCTGGAATAATCTCTTTTAAAATCGACTCTTTTCTCTGCACTTTAATACTTTTCAATGTTTAACCCTTATTCCGTTTTTTTCCAGAATTATTAAAATTTTGTCTTTTCCCACACCCATCTCTTTTTCGATTAAATTAATATCTTTCGTTATCTTGTAAAGGGCTATGATTCCTTTTTCCATACCCTTTTCCATACCTTTTTCTATACCTTTTTCCATACCTATTTCATAACTCGGAAGGTCTTCAAATTTAACTTTGTTTGTAATAAACATTTCCTTCTCCTTTACAATCTTTTGTAAATCCCTTAATTCACTGAACTCCTCTAAAATAAGCATATATTTTTTAAACCCGTTGGAATCCGTAATGCTTATCAGTTTTTCTATAATATATTCTACCACATTTTCCGGATTTTTATCCTTAAAATCGCAAAGAATAGCCAATACGATATCCTCGGGGGTGTTTTTACCGAGAAACACATTACAGTCGACTTTTTTCATATCTATTAAATTATAAGAATAATCAAGTTTTTCATCAACAATAAAGTTTTTCAGATTACCTTTTCCGAGATATACGACATACTGCAAAACGGGAAAATCAAAATATTTGGTTTTAATATCGGTATAATACCTGAGCATCCTAAGAGGCATAAGTTTATCATAATTCGTCTGTATTTCAATATGCAATATTTTATCGTTATCGGCAACAGCAACAATATCGGCACGCCTGCTTTCGACTCTTTCGAACTCTTCATTTATAAGAGTGATATCTTTTATATCAAGTCCGAAAAGGGAGCGGGCAAGCTCGAGTAAAACGGACTTTACCACCTCTTTAGAAACAATGTCTTTATTCAAATTTGGCTTTTTCTTCTATTTTTCTGTATGTTTCGAGAATATCCCCGACTTTTACGTCGTTATAACCTTCGACCATAATACCGCACTCAAAGCCTTTTCCTACTTCCTTCACGTCGTCTTTAAATCTTTTAAGGCTTGCAAGTTTCGAATCGTAAATAACCACACCGTCTCTTATCACCCTTACAAAATCACCCCTGTGAACAACACCGTCCTGGACGTAACATCCGGCGACGGTCCCGACTCTCGGAACACTGAAAACATCCCTCACTTCAACGGTAGCGGTGACCTCCTCCGTAACCTTAGGTGTCATAAGACCAGATAGAAGCTCTTTGACATCATCAATCAGATCATAAATAATAGAATATGTTCTGATTTCGATTCCCTCTTGTTTCGCTTTGTTTTTAGCTCCTGAGGTAGGTCTTACGTTAAATCCTAAAATAATGGCATGAGGCTCGCTCGCTTTTGCCAAAATGACGTCGTTTTCGGTAATGGCACCCACATCGCTGTGAATTACGTCGACTTTAACTTCTTCGTTTTTAAGTTTTGCAAGGCTTCCTTTAATCGCCTCCACACTTCCCTGCGTATCCGCTTTTACAATTACAGGCAGTTTTTTAAGTTCACCCTCTAAAATCATTTTCTGTAAGTCTTCAAGCGTCGTTTTTGTCGATTTTGATTTTTCCCTCTCTTCTAAGAACTCTTTCCATTTTTCAGCCGTCTCTTTTGCCGTTTTGTCACTTTCAACCGCAACTAAAACGTCCCCTGCCATCGGTACTTCGTCAAAGCCCGTAATTTCCGCCGGTTCACCCGGAAGCACTTCTTTTTTCTGTTTTCCGAGATCATCCACAATCAATCTTACTCTTCCGTATGTTTTACCGCAGACAAAACTGTTGGCTTTTTTAAGGGTTCCGTTCTTAACGATAATTGTCGCAACGGGGCCTTTGCCTTTTTCAACCCTGCTTTCGATTACCACGGCTTTCGCTTTTCTTTTCGGATTCGCTTTAAGCTCCATCATTTCCGCCTGAAGCAGAATAGTCTCAAGCAGATCGTCAATTCCCTCGCCCGTTTTTGCCGAAACGTTTACAAATTCAAACTCACCGCCCCACTCCACTGGCGTAATTCCCATTTCTGCAAGCTGTGATTTGACCAGATCAGGATTCGCCTGCGGCTTGTCTATTTTGTTTACGGCAACTATAAACGGAACGTCCGCCGCCTGTGCATGGGCGATGGCTTCGCGTGTTTGAGGCATTACTCCGTCATCAGCCGCAACAACAATAATAGCGATATCGGTAACCTGCGCACCCCTCGCCCTCATTTCCGTAAACGCTTCGTGTCCCGGGGTGTCTATAAAGGTTATTTTTTTACCGTCTTTTTCAACCATATACGCACCGATATGCTGCGTAATTCCTCCCGCTTCCTTAGCGGCCACCCTGGAATTTCTTATTTTGTCGAGTAAACTTGTCTTACCGTGGTCGACATGACCCATTATCGTAACTATCGGAGGTCTTTCAACGAGGTCTTTTTCATCGTCCTTAACGGAATCGTACTTTTTAACGTAATCAAATTCCGCAAGTGGATCGTAAACTTCCACGGGAACGCCGAATTCTTCCGCAAGCGTTTCGATATATTCCTCTCCTAAAAAGTCGTTTTTGTCTCTTTCTTCTCCGAATTCCCTCAACGCCTCTATGACTTCCTCTAACGGTTTGTTTACCGCTTCGGCAAACTCGTAAACCCTCACTTCTTTCGGTATAACTACTGTTTTCAGTTCGGCTTCTTTTTTCTTTTTCTTTTTCTTCTTCTTGGCCGCCTCTTTGGTTATACCATCGGTATTCGGTCTTTTTCTTTTTACAGGCTGGGTTTTTTTCTGTTTTTGCTGCTGTGTTTTTGTTTTGGCTTTTTCTTCAAGTTCATCGTCGTTTTTCATATTGATATCGTTAAAATACAAATCCAAAAGTTCGACCTGATTTTCTTCTATAACATCCATATCGGCAAGGTCAACGTTGATTTGCAGCTCCTTTTCTTCTCTCTTTTTAACAGGCTGGGGCTTGGGTTTTGGTTTTTGTTTCGGTTTGGGAGCAGTTTTTTCTTCCGGTTTTTCATCTTTTTTCACTTCGGGTTTCGGTTCGGCTTTTTTTACTACTTCGATCCCTTTTTGTGTTTTTTTGACCAAATCGTTAAAACTGCTGCGCGAACGCCTTCTTCTTTGCGGTTTTTCGGCTTTTTCTTCTTTTTTCACAGGTTCTTGCTTTTTTTCCTGAGGCTTAGGTTTTTTTCCGGCATTTAAAAAATATTCCTGGATCTTAGCCGCATCCATAGGAGAAATTTCACCTCTTATTTTGGCTTCGATTCCTATTTTTGCAGCTATGTCAACCACTTCCTTAGCTTTAAGACCTAACTCTCTTGCAACCTCTGATACTTTTATCTTCAAGTAAACTCCTTTTTTAATTTAAAATGGAAAATGGAAAATGGAAAATTTCCTCTTTTGCTTTTTCTTTTGTAATTTTACATATTTTTGCAATGTAATTTATAAATTTTTTATTGCCGATACAGTCTTCACAAACATACAAACTGCGCCCGTACCCTTTAAATTTGACCAGTTTTTGATTTTCACACTGTATTCTGTTCAGCTCACACTGAAAAAACCTATTTCTACAGACTACACACATACGAATCGGCTTGTGTTTTTTATTTTCCATTTTCCATTGTCCATTGTTAATTGTATACTTTTACTCCAACATTGTCAAATTGCAGTATTTTAACCGTAAAATCCTTAAAATTGTCTCTAAGGACGTTATAAATGCTGTATGCGTCGTCTTTATAGGCAAGATTGAAAAATGTCGAACCGCTGCCGCTTAGCGTCGACATAAGGGCGCCTTCTCTCAGCGCGATTTCCCTTACTTTAAACAGTTCCGGAACCGCTTTCATTCTGTTTTCCTGATGAATCTTATCTTCCACTACGCTTCTTAAAATATCGAACTTTTCGCTGAAAAAAGCGGCCGTAATCATAGATGAGCTGGATATGTTCGTAACTATGTCTTTAAGAGTGTAATGTGCCTTCAGGGCGTTTCTGCTTTTCTGGGTGGAGATGGTTCTGTTCGGTATAACCACAACCGCCCTCAAATACGTGGGAATGAATTTTTTTAAAAAATAAACCCTGTTTTTTCTCAGTTTTGCCACACAAAAGCCGCCCAATGCGGCGGGAGTGATATTGTCCGGATGCGGTTCGTAAGCAAGGGCGAGATTAATGATTCTGTCTTTTTTATACGGAATTTCCGCAGCTTCATACGCTGCGGTAATGGCGGCTATTATTACCGCCGAAGAGCTGCCGAGGCCCCTTGAGAGAGGGATTTTATTGTTAAATTTAAACCTAAAACCGTCCTCTTTACCCGTCAAATTTTTGTAATGATCCATAAATATTTCTACAAAATAGTTTCTTTTAAGCGTTCTGAGATAGTCCGCGTTTTCCCCGTAAATTTCTATACTCGTATATTCACTTTTAGTTATTTCAATTTCATTTCTCAAATTAAGGGCAAGCCCTAAAGTGTCAAACCCTGGCCCTAAATTGGCACTTGTCGCCGGAACTGTAATTACCATCAAAACCCTTCTTAAACCGCTTTTAATATATAAAGAGGCTCCGTATCTTCACTGAAATCCCCAAAATTCAATTTTTCGGGAAGTTCGAAAGAGCCTTCCGTTTCATTTTTTTTTAATGTAATTATACCTTCTTTTTTAACAAAATAACTGTTTCCGGCAGCTTTAATGGGATTATTTTTATTAAAAAAGAAACCGTCAGCCGCATATAATTTAATGTTCTTCACCAAAGAAACGGTTTTAAAAAAGACATAAGCGAGTTTTATAGCCATATAACTGCCGGGTCCCTTCGAGTAAACAACCGAATTTATTTCATACTTTTCCAAAAGCTCTTCAAACACCTCCGGCAATACGTCGCTTGTCATTCCCTCTTTTTTTATAATACTAAAAAGCCTGCCGTTTTCATATACGCCTATTAACAAGGGCTTTGAAATCACTATCGCCACAACATCAACTAAAGGCTTTCGCAACCGCTTTTTCTCCCTCTTTTTCAAATGTTACGATTTCAAAGGCGCCTTCTTCAAAAAGTTTTTCGGTAAGCAGATGGTTTAAATGATGACCGCTCGCCTTCGCTTCGTAGCTTCCTATAAAATTAGCGCCTAAAAGGCTCATATCCCCTATTGCGTCAAGTATTTTATGTCTGACAAACTCGTCTTCGAATCTCAACGAATCGTTTAATATTTTTTTATCATCCAAAACGATAGCGTTTTCCAGACTTCCGCCAAGAGCAAGCCCAATACTTCTTAAATACTGAACCTCTTTCAAAAAGCCGAAAGTTCTCGCCCTGCTTATTTCTTCAATGTAATTTTTTGTGGAAAAGTTAAACGAATATTTCTGGTTTCCTATCACCGGATGATCGAAATTTATTTCGAAATCAAAATTTATTTTATCACTGGGTTTGAGTTTTGCAAATTTTTCACCTTCTCTTATTTCCACTTCTTTTGTTATTTTTAAAAACTTTTTAGGAAAATCGAGCTCTTTTATTCCGGCTTCTTCTATCATCATAACAAAACTGACCGCGCTACCGTCCATAATCGGAACCTCGTCATTGTCAAGAACAATTCTTAAATTGTCTATCCCGAAGGCATACACCGCGCTCATAAGATGTTCTATGGTGGAGACAACCGCATTGGCGTTTCCTATTACGGTGGCCATTTTCGTATCGACGACATATTCGGGCTTCAAAGGTATACTAACACCTTTATCGCTTCTGTAAAAAATTATTCCGCTGTCTTCCCCCATCGGCTCGAGTCTCAATTTAACCGGAACACCTTTGTGAAGTCCTATGCCGATCGCCTCGACCGCCCTTTTGATAGTTCTCTGTTTCATTCCAAAACCTTCCTGATATTTTTAGAAAAGAGTGTCAGCTTATCTATTTTACCTATATCGGCACCTTTATATAAAACCGTACCCTTATTTATTTTAACGATTAAATAATCCCCGTCGCATTTTACGAAACCTTCGCATTCAGCGAAAATTTCAACATTCCCGGACGTTACTATTTTAGCGCCTGCGTTTATTCTGTTTAAAAAAATCAGATTATCCTCGCTTTTTATCTCTTCTCCGCTACGTATAATTTTATCATAAATTACGGTCTGGCGTTTCGTTTTTTCCACTATTTTTTTTTCTATTATTTTAATTTCGGGTATTATTTCCTTTTTAGGGGTAAAAGATTCTCCGTTCAGTATAAAAAAAGGAAGATTTTTTCTTTTTAAAAAATCCTCCGTTTCCTTGTCTTTTCGTTTTAATAAAAAATAATAATTCTTCACCAGCTCGTACTTGCTTTCGACAACCTTTTTTAAATTATCTATATCTTCGACTTCAAAAACCCTTATAGTTTTCTGTCTCATTTATTGATTATCCTTTTGGCCCCGTTTATAATATTCGTTATATTCAGTTTTATCCATTTAGGATCCATCCATTCAAGAGGGTTTACGGCGTATCCCTGTACATAAACCCCGAAATGGAGATGATCTCCGAAAACCGCCCCCGTAGAACCTGTTCTTGCGATTATCTGACCTCTTTTTACCATCTGATCGTTTTTCACTTTAAACACGGAAGTGTGTCCGTACAATGTGTATAATCCCAATTTGTGGTAAATAATCAGGGTGTTTCCGTAAATGCCTATATATTTTTCAGCCACAACTTTTCCGTAATTGCTGGCATATATCTTGGCTCTTTTTATTTTAGCAAGATCTATTCCCTTATGTACGGCTTCGGAAATTTTTTTACCGTTATAATAATAGGTTCTGTATTCTCCAAAATAAGCCCTCACCGCACTTCCCGGCAGCGGGTTGAATCTCGCTATTGAAAAAGAATCGACTCTGTCTTCGTATACCTTTGAAGTGATTTTATGTATTTCCTCCTCGTTTATTTTCCTGAGCGTTTCGTTTACCTTTTTAAATATCTCAACCGGTGTGCCCGGAATACTCATATCCATTTTTTCAAGAACCCTTTTAGCTACCCCGTTTATAAATTTATCGCTAATGTTTATTTTAGCCTTAGGATATCTGTATTTTCTCCAATAATATGGGATATGCTCCCTTACCACGTTATCCGCCCTGTCTTCGGCTATAAGCTCCGCATCAAACGTTTTTTCGTAAATAGGCCAAGCAATTAAAGAAACGTAATAATCGTCCTTTACAAAAGGGGTCAGCTCAAACCTGTATTTTCCGTTTACCAAAATATATTTGTCCTTAAGGTTTTTGTCGCTCACTTTTACGACTACCGCCGCACTGCCGCCTCTGCCTATTGCATAAGAATTATTAATAATTTCGGTTAACGGCGCCGAAGTGTCGACTTTCAGACTTACGCTTTTTTGTGCCTCGTTACCAGCAAAAAAATGCCATTTGGAAGTGTCGACGGCGACGATATTCAGTTTTATTTCCTTAGCTTCGGTTTTAGGAAGCTTAATGTTTAAAACCACTTTTTTACCCATTGACGGATCCGTAAGTGTGGCAAGCTCCGTCACGTTTCCGCCCGCTATCATCGTTATACGGTAATATTTTATGCCGGAATCATCCTTAAGAACTATTTTAAGAGGTTTTTTCAAATTAGTATAACCGTTGCCCCCCACCATTATTTTCGGAGGATTTTTTTCAAAAATGGGGGAAAAATAGACAAATCCGATTCCTCCTACCACCAATGCCAAAATCAGAAGCCATAGTTTTTTCATACCGTTCCTTTTTTGTAAAATTTTATACTTCAGCGGTTAATTCGAAGTTAACAAGACAGCTTTTAAATCGCTTTTTAACATATTTTTCACTTTTTCAAAATCGGTTTCGTCTTTCAAGGTGGCTCCTGCCGCCCTTATGTGACCTCCCCCTCCGTATTTTTGAGCTATTTTGCTTACATCCGCATAATTTTTACTTCTCAGGGATATTTTAATCCCTTCGTCTTCTTCCCTGAGCATACATGCAACTTCAACCGGCGCAATCGCCCTCACACCGTTTACGATGGTATCGGTGTCGTCTTTAATCGCTCCTGTAATTTCCATCATTTCTTTCGTAACCTCGACAAAAGCGACTTTGCCGTCACAACACATTTCAATCGTTTCATACGCTTTTGCAAGAAGTCTCAAACGTGAGAGCCTGTCCCTTTGAAAAAGCATTTTGGAAACATAATCGGGCTTTACGCCGCACCTTACCAGATCCGCCGCACACTCAAACACCTTTTCATTTACACTTTCATACTGAAAACTTCCCGTATCGGTTACAAGCGCGGTGTAAATACAAACGGCGCTATCGGTCGGAATTTCGATAGAGTTGGCTTTTAATATGTCATACACGACCTGTGAGGTTGAAGCGTGATTGGGTTCTATCAAATTAATATCTCCGTATTTCGTATTCGACACATGGTGATCGATATTAATCAAAAAAGAAGGTTTTTCACTCAGCCCCAGCCTGTCGAAGCTTCCGCAGTCAAAAGAAACAGTCAAATCCGTCTTTTTAGGCGGTGTGTCGGTTATTTTATTAAAATTGGGTAAAAAATCGAGATACCCGGGCAGAGGTTTAGTTGCGTTAAACACCGTTACTTTCTTACCCATTTTTTTCAAAATCGGATATAACGAAAGCTCACTTCCTAACGCATCGCCGTCCGGATTAATATGGGCTATAAGCATAATATTATCGGCTTTTTCTATTTCTTCCCAAACTTTTTTATATATATCCATTGATAAAGCCTTTTTGGTGAAATTATATCAATTTATGATTAATAATAGTATCGTTACCGCCGGGTTATTGCAATTAACAGTGTATGCGACGTTTTTAAACAACCCTTTTGCAGATTTTCACACTTTTCCCTTAGCCCTGTAAACGAATGCCAGAACCTCCGCAACGGCCTTATACAGTTTTTGGGGTATAACCTCGTCAATTTCAACCGATTTATAAAGCTCTCTTGCTAAAGGCGGGTTTTCCACAATCATAACGCTGTGCTCCCTGGCGACTTCCTTGATTTTCAACGCAAGGTTGTCAACCCCTTTAGCAACCACACGGGGAGCGTCGTCTTTGGTTTTGTCATATCTTACAGCCACGGCATAATGTGTTGGGTTGGTAATCACCACATCGGCTTTAGGCACTTCGCTTATCATTCTTTTTTTTGCCATTTTACGCTGAAGCTGTCTTATTTTGGCTTTTATTTCGGGATTACCCTCGGTTTGTTTGTATTCGTCCTTTATTTCCTGTTTGCTCATTCTCAGAGATTTTTTATAACTGTATCTCTGATATATAAAATCTATAACGGCGAACACCGCAAATACGGCAAGCATTGCAAAAATTATTATAAGAGCCTTCTGCTCGAACCATTTCAACTGTTCGAAAAACCCCATAAGTTCAAGCTTGGGTATCTCGTTTAAAAATTTCATAAAAAGCCATCCGCCCATTCCGAAAGCAACGCTTACCTTAAGGGTCATTTTAACCCCTTCAACAAGCGTTTTTAACGAAAAAAGCCTTTTTACGCCCTTTACCGGATTTATTTTGTCAAACTTCGGTATAACGGGTTTGACCGTAAACAAAAAACCGAACTGCATAACGTTTCCGAGTATACCCGCTATTAAAACCGCCAACAGCAGTGGCGCTATGAGTATAAAAAAATTCAAAACCGATTCGATCATAAGCTGAAAAACTACGTTTTTCGTAAGTTCGATTCCAACAAAGGAAATATAATACATATAAAATTTTTCAAGATTGTACGTAACATATTTAAAATAAAAAATTATTACGATTATAGCTATAAAAAGAACGACAAATCCGCTCGTTTCCATTGATTTTGGAACATTGCCCTCTTTTCTCGCATCTTCAATCTTCTTCGGGGTGGGCTCTTCCGTTTTTTCCAAATCGTCAGCCATTAAAACCCTTTTCTCAAATCTTCGTCAAGTATATACTGCATTTTTTTACCGAGCTTATAATATATAAAACTGAATAAAATCACAATAATAATAACCAGCAGGCTGCTTTTAAGACTGTCGGGTGAATGTTTCGCATTGTAACCTATCAGTACGGCCGCCGCCGCGAAACAGAGTACGAATCCGAGCGCCGGTATAAAAACATTCGAACCCGTTTTTCCTCTTAATTTGAAATTAGCCAGATTCACAAGTCCGAAAATAAGCAAAAAACCCAAACTTCCCGCCACCGAAATATTCTGAATGTCAAAACTCGTAGCGAAAATTATAGCAAGAAGCCCGAGTATAAGCATACCCTCGTAACCCTCTTTTATTTTTTTGCCGAATTCGCTGGGAAGTTCTCCTAATTTCGCAACAAGATAACCCACCCTTCCCCCTCCGTAAAGTGTGGCGTTAATTGCGCTTGCAGTCGAAAGCAGCGCCGCTACGGAAATAATTATAAAGCCCGCTGTGCCGAAAAAAGGCTCCGTCGCAATGGCAAGAACATAATCCTGCGCTTTTTTAGCCTCTTCAAAACTTACGTTTCCGACAGTAACCGCCGCTATACTCACATATAGAAATATTACAAAAACAACGGCGCTGTAAAACGCCTTCGGCAGCGTCTTTTCAGGATTAACTACATCCTTTGCGGTATTGGCGATAAGCTCAAACCCCTCGTATGCCAAGAAAATAATAAGTCCCCCCGTTACGATTTTAATACCGCTTTCCCAAAATTCCGGGGAAAGCCTGTGAAAATCGGCACTGAAAATCCCCACCGCAACGAAAACCAAAAGAATGAACACTTTTATAAACACCATAACATCCTCGGCTTTTCCGGTTAAAAAAGCACCCATAAGATTTATAAGAACAAAAAAAACTATAACACCGCTTGCCGCAATTTTATGAAACCATAAAACCTCTTTTCCGTAAAACAGCGCGCTTGCGTAACTTCCGAACGCATAAGCGTAAAGACTAAGCATTATTACGTAACTTATCAACAGCAGATTGTTCGCAATGGAAGAAAACAGGTTGTTTCCGAACGTCTGAACGATATATTCTATGCTTCCTCCTTCGCTCGGATATGCGATGGACAGTTTTACATAAGAATAGGAAGTTATCAAAGCTATTAAACCGGCCACCAAAAAGGCAACGGGGGCGGCTCCCTTCGCCAAATCTATCGTAAGCCCTAAAACGGCGAAAATCCCTCCTCCGACCATTCCCCCGACACCTATGCTGAACGCCTCTGCAAATCCTATTTTTCTTCTCATATTAACTCCTTTTAGCACCTCTTTTTTTAATCACCGTCCTTTTCCGATATAATTATCATTATAACACTTTTTTATTAAAGGCGGAGAATGAACATTTTTATTTCGGCGAACAACACCGATCAGGGTAAAACATATTCGACACTTCTTCTTATGAAACACCTTTCTAAAAAAGGGTATAAAATAGGCGTAATGAAACCGATAGAAACCGGTGTTGAAGAAAAACCCTCCGACGGTTCTTTGCTTTTTGAAACGGCAAAAACGTTAAACCCGCTTCTTAAAAAACTCTCCATTGACGACATAGTACCCGTAAGACACCGCCTTCCGGCTGCCCCTTACGTTTGCGGCACGGTCGATTTTAATAAAATAAAAAAATCGTACGAAAAAATAAAACCCCTCTGCGACGTGCTGTTAATAGAAGGCGCGGGGGGAATACTCGTACCCGTGAAAGAAAATTTCAAAATGATAGACTTTTTAACGTTTTTCGATGCGAGACTTTTTTTAATCATAGGCAGCAAACTCGGCATGATAAACGATTTTTTACTCAACAGGCATTATCTCGAATCGAACAACATAAAATTCACATGGGCGGTTAACCTGTTTGATGAAAAACACTATTTTGAAATATCACACCCTTTTATGAAAAAGTTCGAACCTTTATTTATTCAGAAAGATTTAGATAAAATATCACAAAAACTCTTAGGAGAATAAATGGAAAAACAAAAACTGAACACTCATCTGAAATTTCAAAAAAAATTCGGGCAGCTTATAGAAATAAGCCATGACAGCGCAAAAGTAAGACTCGAAACCACAAAAGAGATGGCGGTTGACGAAGAGGGGCTTGTACACGGAGGGTTTACGTTCGGGGCAGCGGATTTCTGCGCAATGGCCACGGTAAATGATCCGTTTGTGGTGCTTGTAAGAAGCCAGTGCGAATTTATGGCCCCGGTTAAAGTGGGAGACACGGTGGATTTCATAAGCGAAACCCTTATGAAAGAAAAAAGAAAACACGAAATAAAAGTAACGGGTTATCTGAATGAAATAAAAGTGTTCGAAGGAATCTTCAGCTGCGTAAAACTCGACAGACACATTTTAAAAAGAAAATAACTTTTTCTTTTTTTCTTACTTTAATACGTTACATATCAATATCACTTCAAATGAAAGCACTGACTAAGAGACCGTTCATAATTCCGTGTCAGCTGAGGAAATTATATCATAGATTTAAAGCCTCGTCCAGTCTTCCCTCAAAGAAAATAGCCAGCTGAGAGAGTGTCAGATTCCAGTTTCTAATCGGCATAGT
>NZ_JBMYAU010000081.1:0-19435 GCF_053994455.1 Nautilia sp.
CCCTTTAAAACAGTTTTTTAAATCCTCCGAAAAATTCAGCCATCGAATTATAACAAGGTTTGCCCACCAAAAACTTATAAATCTCATCAGTTTTTTGTTTAATATCGATATCTTTGAATTTTCCGGGTGCAAGAACTTTGCCGATATAATATGTATCCGCATAAGCCGTTCCTATATTGGTCATATAATTGTTATAAGGCAGTATCCCGTAAATTTCGTGTGTTTTATATGCTTTGAGATGTTTTATAAAACTATCTTTAATAAATTTCATTCCGCTTTCGTCTATAAAAATCACATCCGGATTAAGCTTAAAAAGCGTTTCTTTATTTATAAAAATCTGTGATTTGGCGTTTGAATTTATTACGTTTTTAACACCTAACATCTCAAAAGGAGGGAATTTAGGCATGGTTGAAGTTATACCGTGAAGTCCTTTGAATGCCACGGCACCGATGTATATTTTTTTATCGGTTTTGAATTTTCTTTTTTTGATATCTTTATCAAGATTCTTAATATACTTTGTTACATCTTCGGCTCTTTTTTGTTTATTAAACACCTCTCCTAATATTTTAATCGAATTAAACAGTTTTTCATTGGCAAACGTCCCGAGCTTCCCGTAACTTATCACCACAACCGGGATGCCTGTTTTTGCCGTTATCATATCGGCTCTGCTTTTTGAAATATATCCGGCGATTATTACGTCGGGTTTTAATGAAATGATTTTTTCAAGGTTAATCTGCACATTCACACCGCCCATTCCGACCACAGGCAGTTTAAGCGGCTCTTTATGTGCGAGTATGTAAGGACGTGCGAAAATAAATTTTTTTTCTCTTTTTTCAATTCCCGCAATTTTGTCTTGTGAGCGGAGATAAACCACCAGCCTCAACGCCCCCGGCCCTACGGCTACAGCCTTTTTAACATTATCAGGAATATTTACGTTTCTGTTTAACGAATCTGTAATAATTTTCGCGTTTAAAATTATCGCTGCTATCAATAAAACAAGTTTTTTCATGTGATAACTCCAAAGAGAGGGATTTTCTAAAAGGGTCATTGAAATGATAACACAAAAACTTAAATTTTTCTTAAATTTTAATTTTTCTTATATAATTTCAGAACAAAACTTTAAAGGAATAAAATGAGCTGTGTTTACTGCGACCATTATATCCTGTATAAATTAAAAGACGGCTATTATAAATGCGCCAAATGCAAAAGAAAATTCTCACTGAAAAAAATTGACAGAAAAGCAAAAATACTGTATGCATTCTTATTGGAATACACCCCGAGTCAAATTGCCGAAAAATACGGCTTCGCATACGCCAGCGTCGTAAAAGAAATACAGCATATCAGAGAGGTTATGGCAAAGATCTGCGAAGACGAGTTTTTGAAAAAAAATGAAATTACGGAATTTGACGAATATCTTTATATCCCGAAAACCAACAAAAAAGATATAAAATCAATATATAAAGCCCAAAATTTCCTGACAATTGATTACGGAGGCAAAATATACAACATATTACTTAACGATATGAAAGTGTATGAAAATATGGACCCGGAAGAAATCAAAAAACTGCTTCGCCAAAGCCATATAATCAAAATCAAACAAAACATAAACATACCAATGTTTTGGGAATATTTTGAAAATTTTATTACAAAATTCAAAGGCATAAAAAAAGATAAATTTTTTTACTACCTTAAAGAAGCGGAATTCAGGTTTAATAAATTCAAAATAGAGGTCAAAGACATCGTCTAATCCGCCTCTTCAAAATGCAGTTCAATCCCTTTGCTTGTAGTAACAAACCCGGTTATTCTTATTTTTCCTTCATGAACCATTTTATGGTGTTTTTTGCATAAAGGTATGAGGTTGTATTTGTGATGTACCGGCATATGATTAATAAAGCCCTCTTTCGCCTTTTCTTTTTCCTTTATATGATGAACGTCTTCCACCGGCTTGCCGCATATCGCACATGTGGTGACAAAAAGGTTTTTGTTGTATCTGCTTTTTTTCTTTTTCAAAAGAAGCTCGATTTCACTGTATTCGTCGGTTAGTTTTTTACGTATGTTTTCAGCAAGTTTGATAAACTCTTTGTCCATATAGATCGATTTTGCAAATTCAAGCCCGTAAACACTGCTTCCGCTTCCGTCTTTCAGTTTTCTGTCGTATACGAGTTTCTCCCCGTCAAACCACACTTCAAGATGTTTTGCCACAACATTTGAGAGGTTTTTGACTTCATCTATATCCATAAGCTGATGTAGGTGTGTGGCAAAGAGAAAGTTTATTTTTCTTTTTGCAAGTTTGATAACGGCACTCGCCACAATGGCAAGGGCTGAAGTGGTTTCCGTACCGTGCGCTATTTCGTCACCAAGTACTAAAGAATTTTCGTTTGCTCGGTTGAATATGTTTTTAAGCTCAAGCATCTCAACCGCAAAGGTTGAGAGCCCCTTGCTTAAATTATCACTCGCCTCAATTCTTGTAAATATCGCATTATACGGACTGAATTCCATCTCGCTTGCAGGCACAAAAAAGCCCGCCTGAGCCAAAAACACCGCAATTCCGACACTTTTCATAAGCGAGCTTTTACCCGAGCTGTTGATTCCGTATAAAAGCATTCCGTCGTATTCGTTAAAATCGATATCATTAGGAACATAAACGCCGTTTTCCTGGTTTATTTCAATAAGCGGATGCCTTAAGTTTTTAAACCTTGCCTTAACGTTTTTGATTTTAGGTTTTGTGTAGTTGTACTCTTTTGCAATCTTTGCACTGCTGAGTGCCACGTCTATTTTTGCGATTTCATCGGAAAGGGAATTAAGAAAATCAAACTCCCTTTCAATCTCCTTAAGTTTTTTAATAAAAAGTTTGGTTGTTTTTTTTATGATTTTGTTTTGAAGTGCGATTATTTTATCGCTGATCTCTTCAATTTTGTCACCGCTGATTTTCACGCTGTTGGTAAGTTGTTTAATCCTCAAATCGTCAAAAAAGAGTTTCCCCCCGTCTATATCTATAAACGTTTCATGAAACTTCTCTTTTATCATATTGAATCTGTTTTTGGTAAGCGTAAAATAAAAGCCTTCCTTATCAAGCTGGTTTATCTCAACTTTAACATCCCCCAGGCTTTCTATTTTTTTCTTAATGCTCAAAAGATCTTTATAATATTTCTCTTTTTCATCAATAAGCTCGTCAAGCGCCTTGTCCACACCCCTTTTAAAAAAACTCTCCTTTATATCTTCAAGTTTTACGTTTATTTTGTCAAGCTCGAAATTTCTCTTTATATAATCACTGAAATTATCGATTTTTGTTGTTCTTTTTTTGAGTTTGATGTAAATTTCGCTTATCGCCTCAAGGGATGTCAGCAGGAAACTCAGCTCAAACGGGTGGAGTTTTTTAAGTTTTATTTTCCTGTCAATCTTTTCAAGGTCGTATATATCCCTTAAAAGCGGTTCAAACTCTTTATAACGGTTAAGCATAAAGCTGACGGATTTGTATCGCTTTTCAAGCTCGTTTTCATCACGGATTGGGTTAAAAAGCCTCTCTTTTATAAGCCTTTTACCCATGGCGGTTTTTGTTTTGTCTATAAGTTTTAAAACTTTATAAATTTCAAGCTGTTTAATAGGATTGTTACCGAGATAGACGAATTTTTCATCTTCAATCAAAACAGGCTCTTTTAATTTTGTAAGAAGTTCTTTATTGTGTGCTATTACAAATTCAAGCAGTATTCCCAAAGACTCCGTCACCAAAGGGAATTTTTCAAAATTCATAACTTCAATGGGGCTAAGAAGACTCTGAATGTTGTAAACCCTTTTAAATATTTCATTCTGATAACTTATATCCATTCTTGTGCGGTTTATTATAATATTTTTACCGTCAAGCTCCAAATAATTTACAATTTCGTCACACTCTACGTTTTTAAGCGTGAGGATAATTTCATTTGACTTATACGTCTGAAGAAGCCTGAAAAGCTCATCCAAAGCAAAAGTCGGGTCGTCTTTTGTGGAATAGTTTTCGTAAACATAGCTTTTTCCCGTTGTAACGTCCACGTTTGCAAACCCCACATGATATGCAGAATATTTTTCAACAATTATAGAAGTTACGTAATTTTCAGGTGTTTTGTTGTATTCAAGATTGACCCCCGGGGATATTATTTCACTTAGAAACCTCTTTACATTCGGAGGCGTTCCTTTTTGTTTTATAAGTATGATTGTATATTTGTTCTCTTCAATCAGTTTCTCAAGATATCGATCAAGTGCATGATTCGGAAATCCTGCCATAAGAGGGTTTTTAACGTCTATTTCAGGGATGGATTTGTTTTTTTTGGTTAACTGTATGTTTAATACATTCGCTATTTCCCTGGCCTTTCCCACGCCTTCGGCCTCATACGTTTCAAAAAATGTTCCGACTTCTATTAATACAACTGCGTTCGGATAAATAGAATCGTAATATTTTTGCAGATCAAAGTATATTTCGGTTAAGAGCTTTTTTGAAGAGAGGAGTTTATTGATATCCATATCAGCCTTTTTTGTGTATAATTATACACTAATTTTAAAGGCGGATTATGGATATTTTGCATATTGCCATAACACTTTTTCTTATTATGGATCCGTTCGGAAACTTCCCGGTAATACTCTCACTGCTTAAAGACTATAACGACAAAGAAAAACTACAGATTATTATAAGAGAGCTTTTTTTTGCGTTTGTGGTTATTTTTCTTTTTATATTCTTCGGCAAAAACATTATGAACTTTTTGGGACTCAGGGAAGAGTCCATTTCCATAGCCGGAGGGATAATTCTTTTTTTAATCGCACTTAAAATGATTTTCCCGAGCAGTGAGCCGATGTTCGGAAAAGAAAACGAACTCTACCTCGTCCCAATAGCAATTCCGATGATTGCAGGACCTTCACTCCTGGCCACACTCATTTTATTTTCATCACAGTACGGTATTTCCGAGGTTTTGGGAGCTTCTCTAATTTCATGGACATTAAGTGCGTTAATTATTATACTTTCACTCAAATTTTCCAAAATCATCCCAAACCGTGTTTTCAGTGCGGTTGAAAAACTTATGGGTATGCTTTTAATTTCACTCTCCGTCCAGATGTTATTGGACGGAATTGCCAAATATTTACATTTTTAAGGAGATACAAAATGAAAAAACTGATCATTTTTGCACTTATTGCAACTTTTTCATTTGCTTTTAACTGGAACAGTTTAGTAGGAGTATTTAAAAAAACAGTCAACACCCTAAGCTACACAATAGAAACAAGCGGAATCAATCCGAGGGTATATGAGTTTGACACCCAGGGATATCCGAAAATGCACTGCGTAGTAGTCTTCAGAGACGACCCGAAAGCCGCACCAGCAATGCAATGCATAGAAACAAAACCGGAATACATCAAACTAAACGAAAAAATCAAATGAAACAGTTTCAAAAATCAAAAGTTTTATTAATTTCGTTCGCACATTTTACACACGATATTTTCTCTGCCCTTTTGGCTCCCATTCTGCCGCTTCTTATTGAAAGGCTCGGTATCAGCCTTACACAGGCGTCTTTTTTGGATATCGCAAGAAAAATTCCTTCACTATTCAATCCTCTTTTAGGTCTTATCGCCGAAAGAAACGACGCCAAATATTTTGTAATCCTAACTCCTTCAATTACCGCGGTATCAATGGGGCTTTTGAGCCTTACCTCTTCTTACGCGGTTGCTTTATTTTTGCTTTTTATCGCAGGAATAAGTGCGGCTTTTTTCCATATTCCAAGCCCAACAATGATAAAAGAATTCTCAGGCAAAGAGAGTGGTAAGGGAATGAGCTATTTTATGGTCGGTGGGGAAAGCGCCAGAACCGTGGGTCCTATACTGGCGGCAGGAGTAATATCCGTCTGGGGGCTGGATGGTATCTGGAAACTTACACCTATCGGAATACTCTCAAGCATTTTTCTATACATTAAACTCAAAGACTACAAAACGACATTTAACGCCAAAAAATTTGAAAAAGGCGAAATAAAAGGCGTTTTAAATAAAGTAAAGCCCTTTTTTACAATGCTTACGATTTTTATTCTTTTCAACTACACTTCAAAATACGCAATATCGCTTTACCTGCCGCTCTTTCTTACACATAATGGCTACAGTGTAGAGAGTGCAAGTATCGCATTTGGAGTACTTCAGGGGTTCGGGATTTTGGGTGCATTTTTTGCGGGAAGATTTTCGGATAAAATCGGAAGGGTAAATATGCTTATAATTTCAAGCGTCGGCTCGGCTCTTTTTTTAATACTTTTTTTACTCTTTTTCAAAAACGCACTTTGGATTTTACTTGCACCTCTTGGATTTTTCCTTTTTACATCATCACCGGTTTTATTGGCGTTTGTACATGATCTCAAAACGGACAAACCTACATTTGTCAATAGCATCTATATGGGAATAAACTTCGGAGTAAGCTCCGTTATAGTCTATCTTGTAGGACTTATGGGGGAAAAGATTGGTCTGTTTAAAACATTTGAAATTACGGTTGTTTTAACGCTTGCTTCTACAATTGCCCTACCAAAACTCAAAAAATATTTAAACTAATCTTTTTCTCATCTCTTCTATCGCACTTGCCAAGAAAAAACTCAAAGTCAAAATATCACCTTCTTTTTGTGCTTTTTCAAGCGTAATATAATACAAAGATTTGTTTTGGTTGTTTATAAGCGGCGGTAAAATATTTAGTTTTACAAACTGATGAACCATTATAAGCCTACCTATTCTTCCGTTTCCATCTCCAAAAGGGTGAATAAGCTCAAAATGTTCGTGAGCCTTTGCAATATCGTATATATTGTTTACGTTTGAATATAATTTAACCCAATATTCCATCTCTTCTTCTATGTCTTCTGGCAACGTAAGAGTTATATCACTGTTTTTAATTTTACGAATATATTTTGAATATTCTCCCGCATCATCCCTGATACCTGAAAAAAGTACAAAATGCCAGTTTTTTATCAAATCTGTCGTTAATTTTGTTATTTTTCCTTCTATTGTGTCTTTAATGATTTTTTTGGTTAAAAACGCCAAATTATTCATTTCTAAAAATTTTCTTTTTTCGATATCTTTTTGGACGTAATTTCCTTCAATTACCCTTTCAAACTCTTCTTTGTTTGCGTTAATTACCTCAATTTCATAAGAGCCGTACGCTTGGATTTTGCTTACTTCTTCAATCAAATCAATAGATCCCAAAAGTTTTTTATCATCATACGATAAGACCTTTTTTATATACTTTTCCACTTCGTCTTTTTTTAAATTTGGAATGTATATATATTTGTTATACAAAACATCAATCTTAAACTTATTCTCATTACTAATATTTCCACCATCACGCCAATTGAGTATACTCATTCTACTTACGTCAAGAGCCTCTGCCAGTTTTGTGGAGTATTTGAAGTGTTCAAGAAGTTTTTCTATCTTTTTTACATAATCCAAACGCAAACCTTTTATCCATATTTATACATTTATTATACATAATTTATCAAAAAGTGTAAAGCATATAGGTAAATTTACAGATTTAGTTTACACAAACCATATCTCAACCCCTCTTATATTCCCCGCCAAATCGTTAAAAAACTCAAAACTTTCAGCCTTGTCTTTTAAAAATTCACTTAAAAGATCTTTTTGGTTATACCCTATTTCTATTACCGCGGCTTTGTATTTCAGATCTTTTACTTTAAGGATAAGCTCCTTTACTATATCCAGCCCGTCATCCCCTCCGTAAAATGCTAAATCCGGCTCATAAACATTTGGTTTTTTCCAGCTGTTTTCCACATACGGCGGGTTTGAGACTAAAATATCGGCTTTTATAAACCCGTTTTCAATTTCAAATCCGAATTTTTCAATTTCATTTATATTTATTATCTCATTCTGTTCTATTTCCTCTTGATTTAAACTGCTTTTTATAGACAACAAATCCGCTTTTACAACTTTAACTTTATTATCCGCCCCGCTTAACATAATATTTTTTCTGCATACTTCTATCGCCGTATCGCTTATATCAGTCGCGATTACTTTGGCATTTGTATGCTTGGCAATTTCTATTGCTATCACTCCGCTTCCCGTACAGCAGTCAACAACCATACATTCATTTTCCATTTTCCATTTTCCATTGATTAATTGTATCGCTCTTTCCACCACCACTTCCGTATCATCCCTTGGAATCAGCACACCCTCTTTTATATAAAACCTGTCCCCGTAAAACCATACTTCTTCAAATATATACTCAATAGGATACCCCGATTTTAATTTTTCCAAAATCTGAGTCGCCTCTTTCGGTACTTTCATATTATCATTCAAATATATCCATGTTTTATCTTTATTTAAAACTTTTTCAAGTATGTAACTTCCGTTTGTCTCTTTTATAAAATCTTTTATTTTCATTTATTAAGTACCTCCTGCTCTACAACCGCCGCGTGTTTTTTTATCAGTTTATAAACCTCATCAACTTTTTTCACTTTATCCTCGATAAATCTCTGTTTCAAATACAAATCTTGATTCGGATGTTTTTTAAAAAGCTCTTCCAAATTATCCGGAATAAAAAACTCCTTACTCTTACATTCAAGCACATCAAAAATCATCATTCCGAAAAAATCAAAATCCCCGAAAAACAAAACATCCTTATCTTTCAAAAACTCCGCCGTTTTTTTATTGCTGTATCCTCCAAGATATATAAAATCCACTTCTTCAAACCACTCAAAATCAATCCTCAAAAAACTTTCATAATTCTCAACCACAACAACTCTTCCGTTAATCTCCGGCTTAAAAGCGTCATAAAAAATTTGAGGAAGAGAGTCTCTTTTTCTGTGAATTATTGTGATATCACTTGTATGCAGATTTTTGGCTTTTGTATTCTTATAAACCAACGCAAGATCTTTTTTACTCTCATATTCCCCGTATTTTTCAAACCCACATCCGAGATAATTTTTTATAAATCTTTCAAAAATCCCCTCATCTTTTATAACAGCCTCTTTCCCCTCAAATTTTAAAAAATACCTTAATAAATCCTCCCTGTCGGCAAATTCATACGCCTTTTTTAAAATATCTCTTCTGTCTTTGGCGTTTTTTACACTGCCGCTTTTTATTTCTTTAATTATACGGTAAAACCTGTCCTCTCTCATTCAAAATCCTATTTACCTCTTTTTTACAATCCCTTAAATCGAAAAATACGATTTTTAATTTATACTCTTCTTCAAATCCGAGTTCCTTATCTTTTGTTTCATAAATTTTAGGAAAAATAAGCGTTACTTCTTTTGAATCATATTTTTTAGCATACGCAAACATCTGATAAAAATCGCTTCCCGAAATATCTCCTAAAGACTCAATTATTTTCCACTTGGTATCGAAAATCTTATTTTCAAAAACTATATCCGGAATAAGCCCGTATATCTTTTCCACATCAAAAAGATGAAATTTTTTATGCTGAAGTTTCACTTCTTTTGAAAACTTCTTAAAACAGCACCCCACAAAACTTTCAAACAGCTTATTCATATCAAAAAGCACGGCAAAAGAAACACTGCTTCCCTTATACGGCGTATAAGATTTATCGTCAAGAAAAATTTTGCATATTTCTATTACGTTTTCATAATATTTTTTGCTTTTGTCTATATGAATCTTTTTTAATTCACTCAAACTTTTAATCTCCCCCACACCATCAAAAACAAACAAAAACTCTCTTATTCGTTTTTGATTCTCAAAATTTTTTGAGAGTTTATTTATTCTTCTAAGAGCGCTTTTAATTACTCTATTTTCTAAGATGTCCTCAATATATTCGTCATATTCTACAAAAAACCTCTCTTTATGAACGAAATTTCTCTTGATATGCTCGTTTATTAACAGTTTGCCTTTTAAAAATTTTTGATTATCCCTCCGGGAAATATAATCTCTTTTTATCCCCTTTTTTATCAGTTTATCAAGTTCTTTTAGGAAAAAAGAGATAAAAATTTCCAAAAGCGGCATTTTGCCGGTTTTTAGATTTGCGGTTGAAATGTTTTTGAAAGGATGGTGTTTGAGTGTTTTTATCATTTCAATTAATATTTTTTTACTTTCTTCATAATCGTTACCAACCGAAATTTTAGGCAGTATCTCAAACACAAATCCGCTTTTTGTTTGGATAATCCCCACATAGTTTTGAGACTTTAAAACCCCTTTTTTAGAATACGCCAAAATTTGAGTCGTTTGTGCTATATCTTCAAGCTCTTTGAAATATTTATTATCTATTTCGTTTTTTGATATTTTTTCGTATTCTATTACCTGAAAATGTTTATTACTAAGCCTCAACATCGTATATTTTTATATAGTTTTCTTTATCGTTAAAAGCGTCATCATTAATCTTATATACTCTTTTTTCTTCATCCGTTTCCAAATTACCGATATATTTGAACTCTTTTTCTTTTATAAATCTGTTATCATTTAAAACAAGCCTTATTTTCTCCCAGTCGTCATAAAAATATTCGGCTAAAAGCGGAATTATTTTGTTTTTAAATATATTTTGAAGATCTTCAAAAGTCTCAATACTTATAAAATAAGCGTGTCCGATTGTATGGTCTCTGTCGTATAAAAATTCAATTCTTTCATTCATAGCTTTTAGCATTTCGGCAATATTTATATCGTTAATATCCTCCGGCAAATCATCATATCCAGGCATCATTTCAACAAACTCAAACCTACGTCTTAAAGCCGTATCCATTAAAGCGATACTCCTGTCAGCAGTATTCATCGTCCCGATTATATACAAATTCTTCGGCACCCCGAAAGGCTCTTTACTGTAAGGAAGTTTTACTTTTATCTCTTCAGAGTTCCCAAGCCTCTTATCTTCTTCTATTAAGGTTATAAGCTCACCAAAAATTTTAGAAATATTCCCGCGGTTTATTTCATCTATTATGAGGATGTAGTTTTTATCTTTATTGTCTGTAATAATCAATCCTAAATTTTTTAAATAATATCCTACAGATTCAAAATAACTTTGATAATAACCCATTTTTTCATTTTTAAAAATTAATTTATATAAATTTTCTTTTGTCAAAACACCATTTTGCTGAAAATTTTTTCCAGTTAAAAGTGATAAATTACCATTTGAATTAACTTTTACCTTAAAAATTTTACCTGTTTTAGTTTTAAATTCCTTTTCATTATCACCAATTTCTTCTAATAATTTGGCATATACATCATCAAAATTATTACTTTTCATAGCCCTTTCACAAATAATTTTAAAAATTCCGTCTTCGATTTTATATTTAATATCTTCACTTTCTAAATCCGGCTTAAGCCCTTCCACAAACTCTTCATAACTGAAACTTTGATGAAAAGTTATAAATTCAATTTGACCCTTACTTTTATACTCTTCAAATTTTTCTCTTAATTTTTCCCTCTCTTCATTAGTAATTTTATCTTTATTTAAAATATCTTTAATTTCTCCCAAATCCTCTTTTTCCCCTATTATCCTCAAAGCCCTCTCAATCACACTGTAAGTCTTCCCCGTCCCCGGAGGTCCGTATAGGATTTGATTGAGGGGAAGTCTTTTTTGTTGATTATTTATTGTCATTTTGCTTTCCTTTTTTGATACATTATCAAAATTATCATCTGTATTGTTTTCAACAATAAATCTAATTTTTTTATTTTTATAGTCATCTAAAAGTATATCTTTATCTTTTAAATACTTTAAAAAACTTTCTCCATCTCTTTGACTTCTTGTTCTGCCATCACTATATATACTTCCTCCTCCTATTTGACTACAAAAACGAATATCATTTCCATTAATTTTATATATTTTCCGCCAATATCTATCATTTAAATCTTCCTCATTTATTTTACTAACAGTTTTTATAAAAGGATAAGGTATTGTTTCAATAACTTTTTTAGAATATTCTTTATTTTGCAATCTTACTAACTCGTCAGGATGACTTTCGCAATATTCAATAATTTTTGGTATATGTTCTTTAACAAACTCCCCTGCTTTCTTTTTTATAAATATTTCAAATCCTAATTTTTCTAAATATTCTCTCATATATTCATTGCTCTTAAAATCTCTAATTTCATTTTCTGAAGCTCCATTTTTTATAAGTGCTTTTTTACATAAATCTTTTGCAGGATAAAAACTATTTTCATGCATTAAATCATATATTTTTGATTCATTTCCACCTTCTCTTTTATATTGTTCAATAGCTTCTATAATATCTTTTTCTGTAATATTATACTTTTCACAAATTTCAATTTTCTTTTTCAAAACATTTACTCCTTGTTTACTCAATGGATAATTTCTTCCATATACTCAAAATGTAATCTAAAAGCATTTTTAATATTTTCACATTTTGTAGGAAAATCATTGCATAAATTTCTATATTTAATTTTATTTAAAAATTCTTGTTTTTCTTCAATTTATCTCTTTCTTAAATTATATCACTAATTATTTTAATTTTATTTTTATACTCATTTTTTCTTAATGTATCTATTTTAATTTTTATATCCTTCCACATTCCAAAAGCAATATTATCATTTTTCATTCTCCATTTTCCATTCTCAATTTATCCTAACCCCCTCTTCTCCGATAAGTCTTACAACTTCAAACTCACCGCCTACGTTTCTGAATTTGTATATATCGATATCTTCAACCTCAACAAGAGGCAGGTCGGGAGTTACGTAAATAACACCAAGCCCTCTTTCGTTTACGTATTCTTTCAAAAGTTTCTGGTTTTTGGTAGATAAAACGCTTACCTCATCAAGTATCAAAAAAAGTGAGGCTTTTTCTTTTATGAAAAGCTCAAGCAGACTCACCGCAATTGCGATTTTTAGCAAAATAGATCCACCCGTTGAGCTTTCATTTTTGATGAGTTTCAGGGTGTTTTCTTTCTCGTTTTCAATAAACCTGACATTTATATCGACCACATCAATCAAGGTAAAACTTTCGCTTTTGACTTCTTTTTTAATAATATTAAACAGATCCTCTATTTTTCTGAGTCTTCTGTCACTCTCGGCTTTGTCAAAAAACAGACTCTCTTCACTTTCAAGCAGTATTACAAGATCCTGAATATTGTCTTTTATTTCATCAAAAATTTTTAAAATGTTTCTTTTAGTTTCTTCAATTTCAATTTTAATGCCTCTTATTATCCCGAAATCGACTTTGCTTAAATTTGCGTTGATTCTTTTTACCTGTTTTAAAAAATCTTCCTTCGCCCCTTCGAAATTATCGAGTTTTTTATCCAAAATCCCGCCGATTAAGTTTTTAAGCCCTTTCAAACGGGTTTTATTTAAAAGTTCGAATTTTTTATCTTTAAAAATATATAGTTCATCCACTTTTTCTATTTCTTCATCCACGAGATTTGCAAGGTTTTCAAGATTGAAATTCACTTCAAGCCCGTCTATCACAAAACGGCTTAAAGCTATTTTTATATTATTCGCCACATCGGTCAAATCTCTTTTTTTGTCTTTAAACTCCCCTTCTTTTCTTTTGTGCTCGTCCGCAAGCATACTTAAATATTCGTCGGTTTCGATTTTATCTTCGGGAAGTTTCATTGAAGAGACCTTTTTGAGTCCCTCTTTTACCACCTCAAGTTCCCGGTTTTTTTCATTCAGTTTTTTTTCTATTTCGGAGAATTTTCCGTTCAGTTTTCTTTCAAGAAACAAATAAAACTCGTCAATCCTACTTTCATATTCCCTGAATTTTAAAAGCTCTCTTTTAAATTTCTCTTCATTCTCCACAAAGCCTCTTTTTTCCTCCCATTCTTTTAAAAACATCTCGGCGTCTTCTATTTTCGCAAGATATTTTTTAACATCGGATATTTCCGCGTTTAGTTCCTCAACCCTTTCGTCTTTTGAAATTTTATTTTTTTTGATGTTAAGCTCGTTAATTTTGCCGTTTATTTCATCCGCTTTTCGTTTGAACTCTTCTTCAAGGCTTTTTTTGATTTTTTGAAATTCCCTCTCTTTTTGTCTGTTTAACTCCTCTTTTTTCGCCGAAAGTTCTTTTTTTAGCTGCTTTATGTTTCTTTTTATCCGAGATATTTTTTCGTTAAGGGATTTTATCTCTTCCGCTTTTTTGTTTATATTGATTTTTATCAGTTTTATTTCTTCTTCTTTTAACGAATTTAATCTTTTAAGCTCTTCTTTTAATTTTTCGTTCACTTTATCCGTTTCATTATCGATTAAATTTATTTCCTTTTCCGTTTGTTTTATTTTCTCCTCGTTCAGTTCGATTTTGGATGTCGTTTCTATCTCTTTTGCTTTAAATTCCTTTTCAAGAATGGCAAGTTTGTTCTCAAGCTCTTTAATAAGCGATTCTTTATTTATTTTCAGCTTTTCAACGGCTTCCTCGGCCTCTTTCATCGTAGGTACGGACTTTAGTCTGCTTTTGTCAAGCTCTATTCCGAAAACCCTCTCACTCACCACTTTAGGACGCAAATCCTCCACATTCATTCCCAGAAGATTTTCATCCATTACCGGATACAATTCTTCCTCCCAGTTTTCCACATTCTGATTTAGAAAATCTTTAAAAGACCCGGGGTTAGTTTTAAGTATATTTTGATAAAAAACTATTTTTTCATCTATCAGCGAAAGCTCTTTTTGATAATGTTTTTCGGTGTTTTCGATTTTTTCCGAATATTCGTTTTTATCTCTTGCGAGCTCTCTTCTTAACTTTACGATTTCATCCGAAAGTTCGTCTATTACGGTTATAAGTTCTCTTTTTTTGTTTTTGAGGTTATCTTTTTGCAGCTGAAAATTCTCTTTTATTTCCTCCTCTTTTTTTGAAAATCTGAAATTTACATCATTCAGTTCTTTTTGATATTCCCTTTTTTCATCATCTTTTTTTAAAATTTCCTTTTCTATTTCAAAAATTTCGTTTAATAGTTTTTTTTCTTTTTGTGAAAATTCATCCCCTGTTTTTTCAAACTTTTCGAAATATATTTCTTCAAGCTCCCTTTTTTTTCTTATTTCCTCTTCTTTTTGCTTCTCTTTTAAAATCCTTTTTTCCCTTTTGAGTCTGTTTATTTCCTCTTCTATTTCTTCAACCTGATTTTTAATGCCTCTCATAAGCTCGTTAAGGGAAGTTTGAAGCGTTATGAGTTTCTGTACGGTTTCATCTTTTTTCGCGCTCAGGCTCCCGGCGTTTTGAAGGGCCTTTAAATTGAAAGTTTCTTTTAGTTTTTTTATCTCCTCAAGCTTCGCTTCAATTTCGAATATCCTCTTTTCAATGTTTTTTTCTATGTTTTTAATTTTTTCGTGAAACCGTCCCGAAAGCTTTTGTATTTTTCTTTTTCTTTTTTCGAGTTTTCCTATTTTTTCGATAATCTCATCTACGAGTTTTTCCTCTATCTCTTTTTTATAGGCTATTTTTCCGAGAAGTTCCCGAATGTCGTTACGAAGAGTGATAAGGGCGTTTTTATAAATATAAAGTTTTTCTATGTTCGCCGATTGTTCTTTGAATTTTCTGTAAAAAATAAAATACTGCCTGTAATCCATCAGTTCGTTTGCAAATTCTTCATAATTAATCTCGCCCGCTTCCACCCTGTCAAGTGTCGTAAAAATAATCTCCTTTATACTTTTGGCATCAAACACGGCTCTGTTGACGTTAAATATTTTATTGTAAAGATTTATAAAAGTGGCATAATTTCTAACAGTAGTCAGTTTAAAATCAAGTTTTCCGTTATCAAGTCCGTAAATTATCTTTTTATATTCCTCGTTGGTTTGCGGGCGGTATTTAAAAGAAGCTTCATAGGCATAATCAATAACCTCTTTTAAAGAAACGATTTCCTCGCCTTTTAAAACCCTGTTAACGTTAAATTTCTGCCTGCTGAAAATCCTTTTAATATCCCCCGAGCGTTTATACATCAAAACGAAATAATCATCAAATTCATAGACTAAAAACGAGTTGTCGTATTTAAAATAAAAATCCTTAAAACTCTCCTTATTGGGATCGATTCCCAAAGCCTTCACATCGGAATTGTAGTAAAAATGAACAGCCCTGATGGCGGTCGTTTTACCGCTTCCGTTGTCCCCTACGAAAAAAACGTTTTTTTTCCTCAAATCTATTTCGGCAAATCCGAAATTCGCGGCGTTAAAAAAATATATTTTATTCATCCCCGTCTCCTTCGCTTAACGCATCCACTATGTCAAGATAATAATTCAAAGCGTTTAATACGAGATATTCGTCCTTTTCGCTTCTTTTTTCTATTACGAAATTTCTTTCGAGAAGACTGAAAAGTTTATCGGTGATTTCCATCAAATCATCGGTGTCAAAAAGGGTTTTTATTATTTTTTCGTCTTTTTTTGATTCGAATCTTTTTATAAACTCGCTTTTTTTAATTTTATGCCCCTTATCGAGATGAATGAATATTTTTTTAAGCTGGGCTATCGCCAAAACTAACTGTTTGTGTGAATTGAAAAATTTCTCCTCTTCATCCGCTTTTAAATCCTTGCTAATATAAAAATACCCGTTCTCACCTATAAGATAAAGCCCGAGTCTGTTGAGAGTTTTGTTTAAACTCTCATAATTTTCGTCTTCCATAAGCCAAGTCGCTTCTTTTTGAAATTTTGAAGAATTTGCGGAAATTATTATCCCTTTGCTTAAAATATCGAATATCACGCTCTCCATTTCACCACCCTTACATTAAATTCATTATACTCTTTCGTATATACAAGCTGTTTGTCATAATGGTTCATAATATAAACGAAAACCCTTACGCTTTCGTTTAAAAGCCGCCTATCCACCTCTCCAACATATTCTATTATACTTTTAAAGACATCATCGCTTCCTTTTATGCTTTTAATAAGTCCTTTTAAGTCTATAAGATTAATAACCTCCCGAAGGTCTCTTTTTACCGGAGATTTTTTGATTTTTTTCTCTTTTGTGAATTTACCTATTATTTTCCTTACTTTTTCATAATCCACATACGCTCCGTCGGGAACATATTCCAATTTATGCTTGATTACAAACCTTTTCGTTATTAAAAAAGAATCTATTTTACTGTCTTCATTTATAATCATATAGGCCGTTTTAAACAGTTTTTGGTTAAAACGTCTTTTCTTTTCGGTTTGGGAGATAAATTCCCGAAGTCTTTTTAAATAACCGTCTATATTTTGATTGAGACGGATAATGTCAATTATCATATCCTTTATAAATTCCCTGAACTCCGCAAATTTCTTAAAACTTTCGAAAGTATCTACAATCCGGGCGTTTTTGATTATTATCCCCTCAATATCATTTAAGATGTTTTTTCCCTCTTTTATCAAAAACTCCAGCTCGCTTGTTTCATCGTTTTCAAGCTTTTCTATAAGGGATAGAATTCTTTTGTCCCTGTTTTTCATACCCTGATATATTTTATGCAAAAGCCTGAAAACAAGTTCTTTGACAAATGAAGTTTTATTAATGGTATATTCTTCTTTGAGTTCCAAAAGTTTTTTGAGTTCTTTGTCGAAATCTTCGGCAATATAACTGAAATCAGCCCTTGCAAGCAGCGTATCCACAAAAGCAAAATAAATTTCATTAAGATAATAATATCCCCCCACTTTATTAAAAAGCCCTATTTCAACAAGTTCGCCGGGGACGGAGATTAATTTTTTCTGCTTGTAGGCTTCATCCAAAAGCTTTCTGTTACGGCAAAGAAGGGTTAACAGTTCTATATGCTTCATCGCTTCTCCTGCAAAAAATAAGCGCAATTATAACATCTGAAAAAGGGAATTAAACCAGCCTCACATCCACAAAACTGCCGTTTTCAAATTCGTCAAGCCTTTCAAGCGTTCTAACAATTCTTTTAACTCCTTCTTCTAGACTAACACGTCCGGCTCCGACCCTGTCAAGGCTTGGAAATTTGGAATGATCACCGCTTATTACCTTTTCGACCATATCGGTATCAATAACTCCGGGAGCCAAAGCGTAAATTTTAGAATCTATCTCTTTTGAATAAATGCTTACCATCATATTTACCGCACATTTGCTAAGGCTGTACCCTCCCCAGCCCGGGTTTCCGTTTACGGCCGCACCGCTGCTCATAACAACTATTTTTTCAGTAAAAGGAGCAAGTTCGTCTATCAAAACCTTATTAGCCCAAACATTTATATCGAAAATATTTTGAAGTTCTTTAACACTCCAGTGCTTCATCTCTTTAATCTCACCCAAAATTCCCGCATTTAAAATAGCCAAATCAAGCTTTTCAACTTCAAGAGATTCTACGGCGTGAGGAATTTTCTCATACGCACCCACATCCAGCCTGTAAAACCTAACCGCATCGTCAAAAGGATTTTTTCTGCCTATTGCAAAAACTTCATCCCCGTTTTCAATGTAATATTTCGCAAGTCCGTATCCGATTCCTCTGCTGATGCCTGTAATTAATACTTTCATTTTTCATTCTCCAGCTTTTCAAGTCTTTCCAAAATAGGAGGGTGTGAGTAGTAAATAAACGAATAAAGTCTGCTGACTCTCGGAAAATGTTTATTTTCGCTTACGAGTTTTTTAAGCGCGCTTGCAAGGTCTTTTTTGCTTACAAGCTCACTTCCCGTTTCATCTGCGGCAAATTCGTTGCGTCTGCTGATAAGATTTACAAACGGCTGTAATACAAAGAAAATCACTTCACTGAAAAGCAGTGCCAAAATTATTATATTCGCTCCGGTTTTAGGCACCATAAGCTCTTTAAAAAGAGTATCGGGCAGATTACCAAATATAGCAAACAATACAAAAAGCATCACACCTACAACAGCAATGTTTTTTAATATATCCTTATGCTTAAAATGCCCGAGTTCGTGCCCAAGCACTGCCAAAATTTCATCTTTGGAAAGTTTTTTAAGCAAAGTATCAAATAATACTACCCTTTTTGTATTTCCAAATCCCGCAAAATACGCGTTTAACCTCGTATCCCTTTTGCTTGCGTCCATTACATATATACCGCTGCTTTTAAACCCAACTTTTCCCATCATATCCTCAATAGCGTCTTTAAGCTCTTCGTCTTCAAGAGGAGTAAATTTGTTAAACATCTGTGCAAAAAACGGATATAAAAGATTAATCATAATAACAACACCGAACGTAAATACAAACCCGTACAGCCACCAGTTTTGAAAATTTTCAATAAAATAAATGAGTCCCGCAAAAAATGCTCCTCCGAAGATTATAAATAAAAAGATCTTTTTAATTTCATCAACAAAAAACATACTCCAGGGTGCAATATTAAAACCGAATCTTTTATCGATATGCTTTTCCCAGATATTAATAGGTAAAGTCAAAATATAATTTATTGCAAAAAAGGCTAAAAGTATTTCAAGCTCGCTAAAAAGAGAATTACTTTTGTAAAGTAAAAAATTAATTATAAAAAGACCTCCGCTAAGCCAGAATACAACAAAAAACAGTGAAATCAATGCGTTAAAAATATTAAGTGTATGTTTATATATGGAATATATCGCAGCGTCTTTATATGTTTCCACATCCATTAATACGGCACCTAAACCGAAAACG
>NZ_JBMYAU010000082.1:0-3160 GCF_053994455.1 Nautilia sp.
TTCTATAGTCTATAAAATAGAGTTTACTCCCCTGATACAATATTCTTGAAATAACCAAATCTTTAAAATATTCAAATCTTTTTTCAAGTTTTCTGATTTTTACTTTTTTAAAATAATCCTCACATCCTAAATCTTTGATTATTTTCCCGAATATTAGCTCTCCGCCGATTGAAAATATAATATCGTTATCTATGTCTATAAACTCTACTTTTTTACCTAAAATTTCTTCTTTTTCGTCTTTTTCTTCATATAAATCGAATAATGTAGGTTGTAACTCTTTTAATCTCTCTTTTGCTTTAGAAATTAATAATTCCAATTCGATATTATTCTTCGCACAACCGATAGTTTCTATTACTTTATAGCCTCTGTTTTTTCTATCTATAATTTGAACACTGACACTGCCACTTGGATTTTTCTTTTTTCTGATATGTAAATACATACAATTATTGTATCAAATAAACCTCACAAGACACACAAATTCGCATTTTTAAATTCCAAAATGCCCATAATTACGTATCTTTGATTTTTTGATTTTGCTTTCTTTGCTGTTTTCGCACAAAACGGGAAAGGGTTGTTTATTTTATAATTGTTCATTTTCCGATTTATATAGATAACCTCTTATTTTAGGAGGGATTTTTCTTTTTCTCATCTCTTCTCTTATTTTCTTGGGAATCGTTGTTTTTATATAAGGGGATATGTATATCCGTTCTTTATTGGAATCTATTGCTATTTTTCCCTGAATTACACATGAAAACCCTGTTTTTATAACTTCGTCCCTTTGGGCTTTTGTCATTATTACACCTAATTCTTTAGCAGCGGCGTCGACTTTTTTAATATCCGTTGCGGGGTTTTGTTTTTTGAAAAAATAAAGATTGTTTTTTTTAACCCAGTCTTTTTGAAAAATGAGTTCGAGATCTGTCTGCAGATATTCGAAACTTCTTTTTATACCCTCTTCAAATTCCTTTATAAGTCTGTTTGAGAAAAAATGCCTGAAATAGTTTCTTTTGTATTTTGTGTCGAAATTGCTTTCGTCCACATAATATTTAATATCTCTTTCATTTAAAAAGGCTACAATTTTCTCACGGGATATATTATAAAAAGGTCTCCATATTTTATAATGTTCTCTCTCCTCCCATTCGTTTATGGAAATCAGTTCTTTTAAACCCGCTCCTTTTGTAAACTGCATTAAAAACCATTCGAGTCTGTCGTTTAACTGGTGGGCGAGTATAAGCGTTTTATATCCGTGGCGTCTGATGATTTCCTCAAAAAATTCATATCTGCATTTTCTTGCGTTCTGCTCGCTGAATTTTGCGAGGCGGCAGTCTTTGATGAAAATTTTTTTGCCGTATTTTCGGGCTAATTCTTTTGCATATTCCGCTTCTTCGTCGCTTGTTTGTCTTGTATGGTAGTTTACCGTCACCATATCAAAAGGTATTTGTTTTTCTTCAAGCCAGAAAAACAGGGCCGTTGAATCCACTCCCGCCGAGAATGCGAGTAGGTTATTTGTAAGCATCTTTTCTTTTTAATATTTCAAATATTATTATTGTTTCATTATCAACATCAAATAAAATTCTATAACTTCCTACCCTTAATCTAAAAGGAGGGTAAAAATTTGTTAATTTTTTCGTATTAGGCGTATTTGGAAAAAATTGTAAGTTTTTTATTTTGTTTAATATAATTTGAGAATCGTTTTTAGGTAGTTTTTTTAATTGTTTGTGTGCTTTTTCTTCAAAAACTATTTTCATTTAAATTCTTTAATAATATCTTCCAGCGGAATAAAATTTTTATTTTTTTTATTTTTGTATTCTAAATATAATTTATAATCTATGTCATTTTTATCAATATGTTCAATATCAAAAGTTTCAATAATTTCAATGTCCGGTAAACTGTTTAATTTCTCAATATCCCGTTTGTTTTTTATGTTTAAAGTAACAATCATTGTTGTCCTTTTTTTTAATTATAACACAATTTTACCAATTAACTGCTCTCCCGCTAAAGTTTCGATTTTAACGTTATATAATTTTCCTGTTTCGAGGTTTTCGATTTCACTCTCGTTTATTAAAACGTCCCCGTCGATTTCAGGAGCCCAGAGTTTCGGGCGGACGCTGTAAAACAACCCGTCCTCAGTGAGTCCGTCAAGATAACATCTGCATGTTTTGTTTAAATATTTTTTAAAAGCTTTTTTGGTGGTGTGTTTTACTATTTTGCCCATTTCTTTTGCGCGCTGGTCGATTAAATTTTGAGGAAGTTTGTCTTTTCTTTTGAACGCCGCCGTGTCTTCTTCATCCGAATATGCAAATACGTTTACCCTGTCGAATTCAAATTCTTTTATAAAGTTTTTAAGCTCTTCAAAATCCTCTTCACTCTCTCCCGGATGTCCGACAATAACGGACGTACGTATAAAACCGAACTCTTTTTTCATTTCATACAGTAGGGATTTCAGTTTATCAACGCTTCCGGGTCTTCTCATGATTTTGAGCATTTTTTCACTTATGTGCTGGATCGGCATGTCGAAATAGTTTTCCACAACCGGAGATTCTAAGATTCTTCTGATGAGTCTTTTTGTTGTCGTTGCCGGATAAAGATACAGAATCCTTACTGTAATTCCTTCGATTTTGTCTAATTCGTCAATCAGCCTTTCAAGTCCGTCTTTAATGCCTTTATCCCTGAGATACGAACTGCTATCCTGGCTCGCAAGTGAAAAGTCTTTAAACCCTTTTTCTTTTAATCTTTTAATTTCTTCAATAATTTCGGGAATTTCTCTTGAATTTAATCTGCCTTTGAAATTCGGGATGGCGCAAAAGGCGCATTTTTGATTGCATCCTTCGCTAAGTTTAACGTAAGCGTGATAACTGCTTCCGGTGATAACTCTTTCTTCATTATGGATGAGATACACGTTTGGTGAAAATTTTGAGCTTTTTGTTTTTACGAGCTCGTCTATTTTGTCAAAATCACCTACACCCGTCCAAATATCCACTTCCGGGATTTCTTTCGGGAGGATATCCTTATAACGTTCGCTAAGACACCCCGTAACGGCTAAAATGGCGTTTTCTTTTTTTTCCGAGGCGAGTTCGAGAATCGTTTCTATGGATTCCTCTTTTGCCGGATTTATAAACCCGCAGGTGTTTACTATGATCAGATCCGCTTTTGAGGGTATGTC
>NZ_JBMYAU010000083.1:0-17851 GCF_053994455.1 Nautilia sp.
AAACTTCATAAAAAATTTCTTCATTTATAAAAAAAGGTTTTATTCTATCAATATAATATACATCATTAAATTCCAAAGATTTTCGATAAGGTGTAGGTTGTTTAATGACTTTACCAATTTTTTCATAATATTCTTTTAAATCTTTATCTTCATTAATTATCCTTTCAATTTTTTCTAACTTTTGTAAAATTTCTATACCAAATTTATCTTTCATTAATTTTTTAATCTTCAGTAAATATTCATAATATTTAAATATTAATCTTGTCGCATTTTCTCCAACTTCAGTATAATGAGACATAGATTTTTTAAGTAATTGATGAAAATCTTTTAAAAACTTATATTGACCTTTTGAAAAAATATCATTTTCAATTTCTTTAAAAATTTGATAGCTATAATATTCTTTACCAGATAATTTAACCGTAATAATTTCAACAAAATCTCTAAGACCTTTTAATATATTACTTGAATAAAATTCAATATCATCTGGTTTAATTCTTTCTATATTATCGCATATATATTTGTTTGAACTTTTCAATTGTTCATCAATTGTTCTCATTATAATCCTTCGTTTTATTCAAAAATTATGTACATTTTAATAATTATATCAATTTTCCTAATGTTAATGCACTATACATAATAATATTATCATTTAAACAACGTCTAATTTCACCAGAAAAAATTAATTAAAAAAAGTGTATACAACTAACTGTAGCTTTCAAATGTGAAAGCTATAAAACTTTTAAAGGAGCTAAAATGAGTGTGGAATTAACTGAAAATATTGATTATGAAATTAAAGAAACTCTTGAAAATTTAATTTCAAAAATGAAACAAGATGTTTTAGAGGTTTTGTGCGTTATAAAATTTTTAATCAAACAAAATGAATTTGAATATGCAAACAAAGTTTTATTAAATGCTTTCCAAAATGCAGCAATTGGAAACACTTTTGAAAAAATCTTAAATTTGCCTAAAAGGATAAACAATGAATCAAAATGAAAGAAAATATTTTGTATTAGAGTACATTAGAATGGTAGAAAAATTTATAAAAAATAATTTTGAAGCAATGGAAATGTTTATTGAATTAGATGCTTTTGAAGTACTGGAAAATTTCTTGAATTATTATTTTTCTGATAATTCATATATAGCAATGGTTTTTCTATCCTCAGTAATTGATAAATTAGAGTAAGAAAAATAATCTTCTCTTTCCTCTTTTAAAGAGGAAATTATAACTTTTTATAACCTTACTGCAACTTACAAAAAATAATATCTGCAATAAAATTAAATTTTCATAACCAAATTTAAAAATATTAAAGGTCAAAAGAAAAAGAAAAATTTTTTTATTAATTATCAATAACTTGTTCTATTTTTTGTTTTGCTTTTTCTATATCAGATTTTGTTACAGTACTTTTTTCACTTAATCTCACAGCATAATTAAAGTATGTTTTATAAATTACCTTTGAATCATTTTTATAAGGATAAACTGTTACTTTTACCGGATAAACTTTTCCTTTTATTTTTAAAGCAAAAGTATTTTCTTTTTTTATGTTGAGAGTAGAGACTTTTTTATCATTCCAATAATTATACTTTCCCCAAGTAATCTTTCAAAATTAGCATAAATTGAACTTGAATTATAAGGAGTATTTTTTCACCTTTTAATACATAAGTATTAGTATATAAAGTCATTTTGTCTAAACAAGGATAAATAAAATTATTAAAAAAGAAAACACAAAAATTAACCATTTTTAACAGCAAATTTATCTTTGAATATCACTTTATAACCTATCATATACACTGTAAAGTTAAAAAAATTAACTGCTTTTTCTTCACTTTCAAATTCAATAGTTCCTAAAGCTTTCCTATTTTCATTAAGAAAAAATATTTTATTAGCTTTGACTTGCATATATTTTGTCATATTATGAATAAAAACATTATCAATGTCTAATTGTTCAAAATCAAGTTCAATTTTATAGTTATCTTTTTGAGACTCGAATTTGATTGGCATTGCCTCTCCTTTTAAAAATTATAAAAATTTTTTGAAATTATACAAATTACCCCTCTTAACCATCCAAAAAAGTCCCAGATTATTTTTTTCATTGTTATTTTTATATACATAAATATAAATGTAAGGAGAAAACAATGGAAGAAAAGTTCTTAACAGTTAAAGAAGTAAGTGAAATTGTGGGTTTTAAAATATCTACTATTTATAAGTTTATTAAAACAAAAAATTTCCCTAAGCCAGTAAAAATTGGTTATTCCTCTAGATGGAAATTTTCTGAAATACAACAATGGATGAAAAATTTTATTACTTGATTAACGAAATAGAGAGGGGAAGAATGTAATAATCTGGCCAGTTATTATACTTCTTTTCTTCTTTTTTTGTCAAATAATTTTTTTGTGCAGTATTAAAAAAGTTTATAACAGCAAACAGGTGTTTATTACCTAATTTTTGAGAATTTTAATTAATTGCAAATCAAAGGTCAAAGTGACCTTTTAACAACATTATGAATAAAATTAAAAGGTAACGTGTTGAAAGGAGAAATATTATGAATTATAGTTCTTTAAGCTCAAATTTTGAAAGAGAGTTAAAAAAATTGCAAAATTTAAATGATGCATATTTTAAACTTATTTCTGAATTAGATGATTAAATTATTATTTTTTTTACTTTAACATTTGGAAATACTAATTTTATGAGAGTTAAAGAATATATGGGGTATGATATAAAAATTTCTCAATTAAAACGTCAATGCAAAAGTATTAATTTTTTTTTAAAAAAATTGCGTAAAACAAAAAAAATAAAACATGAACTATACTATTTTGCTGCTAAAGAATTGCAAAAAGAAGAAGCTGATAATTTACATTTACATATGAGTCTTAATATTCACCAGGAAGATTTATTTAATTTTATAGAGTTTATTTATTGGTTTAAAAAGCAAAAATTTAAAAATATTGGACAAATTGGAAGAACACATATTCAAATAAATAAAATTTATAAAAAAGAAATAGATAAATATTATAACTTAGCCCCTGCAAAGGATAAAGATAATCCTGAAAAAATAGAATATTGGATTCCATATGTTGAACCAAGAGCTTTTTCTACAGGTGAGGCAAATTTTTTTGAGTTTATTTCAATAAATGATTTGAAGGAAAGATATCAGAAGAATATTATTGATTATATAACTAAAACTATTATAAGTCAGTATAATTTAAAAGTTATTAGAATGGGAATAATGAAAAATTATAATGAACATCATATAAAAAATCTTGTAAAATCAGCTACTGATTCTGATTTTAAAAAAGATATAGAATTAGTTAGAAGTATTTGTAAAAAAGTTTATACAACCACTCGTTTTCCTGTCTCATATCATACATATCAACGTAATTATATGAAATTAATTAAACAAGATAAAAATTTTAAAAAATTTTATAATGTTATCAAAGCTTGCGAAACAGGTATTTTAGAGTTAAAAAATAATACATTTTATTTTTATGGAAAAGAAGTTATATAATATACTACAATTATTTAACTTCTTTTTCTTCTTTTCTTTTTCTAATTTATTATCTGTTTGGAGTGTTAAGAAAATTATTTTTGGACTATCAGATGGACTATTGAATTTGTTTAGATTTTCAAGATTACCGAATTTACGGGGATTTTAGATGAATAAATGGTGCGGGAGAGAGGACTCGAACCTCCACGCCGTGCGGCACTAGATCCTAAGTCTAGCGCGTCTGCCAGTTCCGCCACTCCCGCGGATTGAGAAGTGGTACGCCCTGCAGGACTCGAACCTGCGACCTACGGCTTAGAAGGCCGTTGCTCTATCCAGCTGAGCTAAGGGCGCTTATATAGAAGCTTGTTGTTGGCGCGTCCGGTAGGACTCGAACCTACAACCTACGGATCCGAAGTCCGTTGCTCTATCCAATTGAGCTACGGACGCTCAATTAGATAGAGCAATGGGGTGGATGACCGGACTCGAACCGGCGACCCCCAGGGCCACAACCTGGTGCTCTAACCACCTGAGCTACACCCACCACAAGTGGGCAGCCCTAAAGCTTCTCACTTATAGCGGCTTAAATGGTCGGAGTGGAGGGACTCGAACCCCCGACCCCCTGGTCCCAAACCAGGTGCGCTAACCAAACTGCGCTACACTCCGCAATTCTTTGTGGACTGAAATTATATGTAAAAAAATTTTTTTTGTCAAGTGTTTTTTTTCTAACGCAATAATTTTTTTAACCGGTTAAATTCCATAGGTTTAAAGAAATAAAACCCTTGCAGATAATCGCAGTTTAAATCTTTTAAAATCTGTACCTGTGTTTTGTTTTCAACGCCTTCGGCGATAGTTTTTAAATCAAATTTATGAGCGAAGTTTATTATCGTTTCTACTATTGCTAAATCTTTTTTTGAATTTGCGATATTTTTTATAAAAGACATATCAATTTTTAAAAAATCCGCCGGTAAATTTTTCAGATATGTTAACGAAGAGTAGCCCGTACCGAAATCGTCTATAGATAGTTTAAAATTTTTGCTTTTAAAATAATTGAATATTTCTTTGGTGTATTCGATGTTTCCGGCTATTTCCCTTTCAGTAAGTTCGATAATTATAGATTTGTTATGCAGCCTGTCGAACAAACTTTCTATATGCCGCTTGTCGGTTAACGATTTTCCGGATATGTTAAAAGAAAGGGGAATGTTCAGCTCGTTTACATATGTTAAAAATTCCGGGAACATTATTTTTTCTATTTCTTTAATCATTCCGCTGTTTTCGGCAAAATCTATAAATTCCCCCGGAAAAACGAGTTTGTCTTCATTTTTTATTCTCAGTAACGTTTCGGCTCCTTCTATTCTAAGGGTTTGCGTGTTTACATACGGTTGGAAATGATAAATGAATTTTTTATCTTTAATGGAGGAGCTTATTAACTGTTTAATATCGGAGTATTCTATAATTTTCTGTTTTATGCTGCTGTTGAAAAACTCATAAGTGAAATCACCTTTTTCTTTGGCTATTTCAAGCGCTAAAAAGGCTTTTTCTATTAATTCTGTAATGTTTTTGGAATCTTTAGGATAAAGGGCTATACCTATGTTTACGGACAGTTTGTTATGGAATATTTCGGTGTTTTTTATTTTGTAAATGATTTTGTTTATTATGGAATAGAGTTCGCTGATTGAAGAATACCGGATAAACACACCGAATTCATCCCCTCCTATTCTTGCGATGATTTTTTCGTTATAAAAAATCGTTTTTAACAAATTCGAAAAGCTTTTTAGGGCTAAATCTCCCTTTTCATTGCCGTTTAGCTGATTGAATATTTTGAAATCTTTTAAATCTATGATTATACAAGCGTATTTATTGTTGCATCTTATATTGTTTTGAACGAATTTGATAAATTCCTGTCTGTTGAATAAATCCGTCAGAAGAACCCTTTTAAGTTTGTTTCTGAGGTTTTTTTCCTGTGTAATGTCTATTGCAAGCGAAATGTAATATTTATTGCCGTCGGGGGCGGTTATGGGGACTATTTTGTTTTTAAGGTGAAAAAGGTTTCCGTTTTTGTCTTTGTTCGTTATAGTTGTTTCGACGACTTTGTTATTTGTTAATTTGTTCCAAATCGCTTTGTAAAACTCTTTGTCGTGAAGATCGGATTTAAATATTCTCGGGTTTTTACCGAGCAGTTCGATGAATTTATATCCGCTTATTTCTTCCACGCTTTTATTGACGTACAGAATGTTAGCGTTTTCATCCGTAATTACAACCCACGAATATGCTTTGTCGAGGGCTTCTTGCAAAAGTTTCAGATAAGAGATGTTTTCGGCTTTTTTAATGGCGAACTCTATGTCCTGTTTGGCTTCTTTGAATATGGATACGCTTGTTTCGTCGAAATCGTTTAAATATTTCGAGCCTATACCTATAGCGGAATAAACAGTGTTGTTTTTAAATATGGGAACTATTAAAAGGGAGCGTATGTTTTTGTTTAAAAAATTTTTGACGTATTCTTTATTGGCTATGTTTCTTGTGTCGTTGACTACCAAAATGTCATGATTATCGGCAAAATTCTGATTTTTTTCAAAAACGGTTTTTAAAAAATCCAGAAAACTTTTAGTATAGTCGCCTATAAAAAATTTGGGTTCGATTTTATCGTTGTTTTTTTTCATGGCGCATACGAATTCGTAATTGCCTTTTACATATATGTTTTTGATTATATTTATATAGATCTCTTTTTCCGATTCTTTTGTTATGATGGTCTGGTTTATGTCTTTTAATATGTCTATTAAAAATTCTTTTTTGATTTCGCTTGTTACGTCTATCCCTAATACCAGTCCCGCAAAGGAGTTGTCGTCGAGTTTAATTGTCTGAGTGAAAAATTTCATTAAAAGGCGTTCGTTTTTTTTATTATAAACTTCAAAAGGCTCATATGTCGCCGGAAATTCTTCTCCTCTTAACCGTTTGTCGACAATCTGTTTTATTTTTTTTCTGATGTTTCCCGGAGGGAATATTTTTTCGGGGGAGAGCTGCAGCATTTCTTTTTCCGAATAACCTAAAAGTTTTTGAAAGTGTTTGTTCGAATAGATTATTTTGGTTTTGTAAACCATTACCGCAACGTAAGGCTGATTGTTGAAAATTTTAATAATCTGTTCCAGGTTCATTTGTCCCTCTGTTGTTTGGTTCTTGTTATTATACAATTTTATTTAGGATATTCAATATTTCTTTGAAAGGGATTAATTCGTCGGGCGGCTGTTTTAGAAAGTTTTCCATTGCTTCTTTTTTGTCAATTGCTTCGTCAAGTTCCGGATCCACGCCTTTTTGGTACGCTCCTATTCTGATTAACACTTCGTTTTCCTTCAAAAGAGAATAGAGCCTTTTAAATTTCCGGGCTTTATTTAGATGTTCTTTTGTCACCACGTTTCCCATAACCCTGCTGGCGGAATTCAGAATATTTATAGGCGGATATATACCGCTGTCTGTAAGTTCCCTGCTTAAAATAAAGTGTCCGTCAAGAATGGAACGCGCCTGATCCGCAATCGGGTCGGCCGATGTATCGTCACCTTCGACGAGCACGGTAAAAAACGCCGTAATCGAGCCTTTGTTTTTTTCTTTTCCCGCTCTTTCCATAAGCTGCGGCAAAAGCATAATTGCGCTCGGAGGATATCCCTTGCTCGTAGGAGGTTCTCCCATGGCAAGACCTATTTCCCTTTGAGCCATGGCAAAGCGTGTAATGCTGTCCATTAAAAACAGAACGTCTTTTCCTTCGTCTTTGAAATATTCGGCAACGGCCATAGCGCTGAAAGCCCCGTATTTTCTCATAAGCGCCGAGTCATCGGAGGTGGCTACGATTATTACGGTGTTTGTCAAATCGCCTCCGAGCTGGTGTTCGATAAATTCGGGAATTTCCCTTCCCCTCTCGCCGATAAGGGCTATTACTTTTATATCGGCGCTTGCGCCTTTTACAATCATGCTCATAAGTGTGGATTTTCCGACTCCGCTTCCGGCAAAAATCCCGAGTTTTTGACCTTTCCCGCAGGTTAAAAGCCCGTCGATTGCTTTTACTTTCGTTTCAAAAACTTCATTTATTACGCCCCTTTTCATAGGTGAGATGGGTTTTGTCATAATAGGGCGTTTGGTTTCGAAAAAAATATCCCCTTTATCGTCGATGGGATTCATAAAAGGATCCACAACCCTGCCCAGAAGCCCTTCGCCTACGGGGATTTGCATTCCGTTTTCGTCTATATAGATTTTGTCTCCTATTCTGAATCCTTCTAAAAAGGAAAAAGGCGTTACTACAAAACTGTTTTCGTCGAGGGCCGTAACCATTCCCAAGATCTCGTGGTTGTTGGAACATATTTTTACAATATCTCCTATTGAAGGGTTCAGCCCAGAGGCTATTAAATTTGTCGGATTGATTTTTTTAACAATGCCGAAAGGTTTTGAAAGCGGTTTTTTGCCTATTTTGTCTTTTATGCTGCTAAGAGCCATTCTTATCCTTTAAAGGATAAAAATTTATTAAATTCTCGATTCTCAATTTTCAATTCTCCGTTTGTTAAAAATGTGTCTGAACGGGGGCGTTTATTATATTGAAAAACTCCTCCCTCGTTTTTTCTTCAAGGAAAATCCCCCTAAGCGCACTGCTTGAGGTGTATGAATGTTTTGTCTCAACGCCTCTCATTTCCATACACATATGCCTTGCGTGAATTACAACCCCCACGCCTTTTGGCTGAACGACGTCCATAATGGCGTCCGCTATCTGTTCCGTTAGCTGCTCCTGAATTTGAAGGCGTCTTGCAAACACGTTTACCATTCTCGGAATTTTGCTTAACCCCACTACTTTTTTGTCGGGAATGTAAGCTACGTGCACTCTTCCGAAAAACGGCAGAATGTGGTGTTCGCACAGTGAATAAAACTCTATGTTTCTGACTACCACCATTTCATTGTTCGTACTTTCGAAAAGTGCGTCGTTGAGAACTTCTTTTGGGTCTTTGAAATATCCGCTGCAGATATATTCGAAGCTTTTGGCAACCCTTTTAGGGGTTTTTACGAGTCCTTCTCTGTTTGTGTCTTCTCCTACGGCCTCAAGAATCATTTTAGCCGCTGATTCAAGTTTTTCAAGATCCACGCTCATTGTTATCCTTTAAATTTTTTGGTATTATACCCTTTAAAAAAAGGATTTTAATGTTAGAAACAAAAAAAACCGACTCTGCTAATAGTATAATCAAAGCTGTAATCGAAAATCAAGAATTAGAAGCAAAAAAAGACAAAATCGCAAAACAAATAGCAAAGAAAGCCAAAATCCAAGGTTTCAGACCCGGAAAAGTCCCTGTAAAAGTTGTAAAGAAAATGTATGCCGCGGATATAGAACAGGACGCCGTCAGCGAAGCTGTAAGGGAAGTTCTCGACAAAGGTCTGAAAGAACTCGGAATTAAAGATATGATAGCCGAACCGGAAGTGACCAAATTTGACAAAAAAGACGATAAAATCGAAGTTGAAATCAAAGTTTACACAAGACCCGAAATTGAGATAGGTGACGAATATAAAGAGTGTGTGCCTGAAGTTGAAGTTCCGGAAGTGAGCGATGAAGAAGTTGAAGAAGAAATTAAAAAAATAGCGCAGGCTCAGGCCGAAACGAAAATTTCACAAAAAGAGCAGCTTGAAAACGGAGATATAGGGATTATCGATTTTACCGGATATATAGACGGTGAAAAAATGGAAAACGGAAGCGCCGAAGCGTATCCTCTTGAAATAGGAAGCAATTCGTTCATTCCCGGATTCGAAGAACAGCTTGTGGGTATGAAAGTAGGTGAGAGCAGAAAAATAAAAGTTACGTTTCCGGAAAATTACGGAGCTAAAGAAATAGCTGGAAAAGAAGCGGAATTTGACGTAACACTTCAGGAAATTCAGGAAAAAGTGCCCGCCGAAATAAATGACGAACTTGCCAGAAAATATATGGCAAAGGAAGACGCTACTTTAGACGAGCTGAAAGACATGATAAAAAAATCTATAGAGGAGAGGAAAAAATCGGAAGCTTTCGCCCCTAAAAAAGAGGAAATTCTTGAGTGTCTCGTTAAAAAATATGAGATAGATCTGCCTGAGAGCGTAGTTGAAAAAGAAGTTGAAATAATGATCAACAATGAAGCCCAAAAAATGAATCCCGCCGAACTGAAAGAACTTCAGGAGAATCCGGATAAAATTAAAGAACTTAAAGAAAAACTTTTACCTGAAGCAAAAGAGAGGGTGAAACTTACGTTTATAATCGATGCAATCGCTAAAAAAGAGGGTGTTGACGTAAGCGATCAGGAATTAACGCAGATCTTATATTACGAAGCGATTATGCAGGGGCAAAATCCTCAGGATGTGATAAAATATTATCAGGAAAACAACCTGCTGCCTGTTATTAAAATGAATTTAATCGAAGAAAAACTTCTAAACAAGCTTTTAGAGGACAACATAAAAGGTGAAAATTAATGAGTATTTTGATTCCGACCGTAATTGAAAAAACCGGCAGAGGCGAGAGGGCTTACGATATATACTCCCGTCTTCTCAAAGACAGGATTATTATGCTTCAGGGTGAAATAAACGACCACGTATCAAGCATAATCGTAGCCCAAATGCTGTTTTTAGAAGCCGAAAATCCCGAAAAAGACATATATCTGTACATAAACTCCCCGGGGGGAGTCGTTACAAGCGGAATGGCGATTTATGATACTATGAATTACATTAAACCCGACGTGGTTACCATATGTATGGGACAGGCCGCAAGTATGGGCGCTTTTTTGCTTTCAAGCGGTGCTAAGGGTAAAAGGTTTGCGCTTCCTCATGCGAGAATTATGATTCATCAGCCTCTCGGAGGTGCGCAGGGGCAGGCTACGGATATTGAAATACATGCAAAAGAGATTCTTAGAATGAAAAAAGATCTTAATAAAATCTTAGCCGAAAACACCGGGCAAAGTGTAAGAAAAATTGAAAAAGACACCGAAAGGGATTTCTTTATGAGTGCCGAGGAGGCTTTAAAATACGGGCTTATAGACAAGGTGCTCAAAAAAAGAGAAAACTGATGATAGATAAAAAAGATGAAAAGTTTACCTCGGTTGATCCCGTCGCAAAACTCAGCGAACCCTCCTCCCCCCTTGAAGAGTTCGCAAAAAGGGTTTTTGACAAAATAATCGAAGAAAACGTTCCGCCCATCCCTTATTACTATAAAATATATTTTTTAAATATGCTTGACGAAGAAAGTGAAAGTTTCAGAAAGCAGGTTTACGAATACATAACGTTAGAAGAAACCAACGAACTTGAAAAAGATCTCGAAATAGAAAAAAAACTTAAACTTTCATTCAAATATTCAAAAGAATTGCTGCAGCATACCGCGATTTTGTATAAAAATTCGCAGTCTATTAAGGATATTTTTGAAAAATACAAAGAAGAAATGCAGCATATCGTCAACCCCAAACTTTTTGAAAGATTATTGAATATTTTCGAAGAAAAATTAAACAAAATAAACGAAAAGTTCGATACGGAACTTTCGCAGATTAAAAAACTGTATGCTAAAAACGTGGAAATACTTAAAGATATCGAAAGCAATTCCGTTTTTGATGCAAGATACGGGATTTACAATAAAAAATTTTTTATAAAAGAACTGAAAAAAGAGATTAAGCTTATTGATAAATTCAAACACAGCAGCAGTATTGTGGTGTTAAAAGTAAAAAAAGAGATATTCGGATCGTTAAAATCCGAAAAGTCCAAAATTCTGCTTAACAGAAGCGTTGCAAAAATAATGTTAAAAACATCGAGACGTACCGATATCGTTGCCCATCTCTCAGAGGGGATTTTTGCGATGCTGCTAAAGCATACCGACAGGGTGGGGGCGTGTAAGACGGTCGAAAGATTAGCGGACGTTATTAATAATTCGGCGATATTTTTAGAAGGTGAAGAAGTCAACATCCAGATAGTTGCCGGTGTTGTTTCCATTACTCCTTACAGTGATGTGGACATATGTATTTCCAATGCATTGAATATGATGGAAAAAGCAGAAAAAGACGATGTTTTATATTATATATACGAAGGAAACTGATGGCCGTATTAGATATTGTAACGTATCCTAACAGTGTGTTAAAACAGATTTCAAAACCGGTTGAAAGATTTGATAAGGAGTTATATAAACTTCTTGACGATATGTATGAGACCATGATAGCCAAAAACGGAGTGGGACTTGCTGCCATTCAGGTCGGCGTCCCGATAAGAGCCCTTTTGATAGACATAGGCGATGAGGAGGGTAAACAGGGTAAAGACACTCTTATAGAAGTGATTAATCCGGAATTTTTAATGTGGGACGGTACGCAAAAAGACACGGAGGGATGTCTGAGCGTTCCGGAGTATTTTGATGAAGTCGAAAGATACAAAACGGTAAAAGTTAAATTCTACGACAGATTCGGAAAAGAGCATATTGTAGATGCAGACGGACTTTTAAGCGTGGCGTTTCAGCATGAAACGGACCATCTCGACGGACACCTTTTCATAGAAAGGCTCGATTACATTAAAAGAAAGAAGTTTGAAAAAGAGTGGAAAAAACTGCTAAAACAAAAACGAAAAAAATAAATTCGGCAACGCTTGAAGGTTTTACCGCCCGGAAAGTGGAGGTCGAAAGCTCTTTTACGAAAGGACTGCCCGGATTTGCGATAGTAGGGCTCGGTTCTCAGGCTATTCAGGAAAGCAAGGAAAGGGTGAAATCCGCACTGTTAAATAACGGTTTCGAGTTTCCGCCTCTTAAAATCACAATCAACCTCGCACCGGCTGATCTGCCAAAAGCCGGCTCTCAGTTTGATCTTCCCGTAGCGCTTAGTATTTTATACCATAAAAAAGATATCGATTTGAGCGAATATCTTGTTTTAGGCGAGCTCGGGCTTGACGGAACTCTTAAAGACACCAATTCCATTTTTCCGATAATTCTTTCTCTTAAGCCGAAAAAAGTGATAATCCCTAAAGAAAGCGCCGAAAAAGTTAGTAAAATTCCGGGCGTTGAGGTTTACGCTTTTTCTCATATAGGAGAATTCGAAACTTTTAACCTTTCGAAAACGGAAAACGGCGGGTTTAATTACGAATATATTAAAATAAACGGCAAAAAATATTATTATTTTGAAAATTTCAAACTCGATTTCAAAGACGTACTCGGTCAGACTCTTGCAAAAGAAGCGGCGCTGATTTCCGCGGCGGGATTTCACAATATTTTGTTTGAGGGCAGTCCGGGTGTCGGAAAATCGATGATAATAAACAGAATGAGGTATATTCTTCCCCCTATGAGTCTTGAAGAAATTCTTGAAGTGGAAAAATACAATTCCCTTGAGGGAGGGGAAGTTACGTTTAAACCCTTAAGACCTTTCCGCTCCCCTCATTATTCATCTACAAAAGCGGCGATTTTCGGGGGAGGTTGTAATTCTCAAGAAATAATCCAACTTCTCAAAAATTATTCCAACTTCTCATCAAATAATCCAACTACTTTTTCTTATTACTTCTTAAAGGGTAAAAAATGTTGTTAAAAGAAATATTAGATGATAAATTATTTAATACTCCATTATTAGTAAAAGGATATTCTAATTTCAAAATATTTAAAGATAAAAAAGAGTTTCTATTAAAAGTGGGATTAGAAAATAAGGAAACAAAAGAAATTTTTGCAACTGATAATCTGCAACCTGAATTTTTAAGTTTGTTTCCTTTAAGAAGCGTGATACATAAAGGAAAGATAGAAAAGTTTGAAGGTTCTGTAAAAGAAATTATACTAAATTTTGATAAAGTTAAGTATAAAAAATTTAAAGATATAGATAATTCTGATTTAAAAGATTTAATTAATAAACTTTTTTATTTTAATAATGAAACTTATTTTGCTAAATATAAAAATATTGTAATTCCTTCTCTTATAATAGGTCAGTATTTTTACTTTCCTAACACGAATGTTAGAAGACTTTTTCGGAAAGAACATATTGATGCTTTAGCATATGAGGTTAATTGTAATAGTGGTCATATTGTTTTTAAAAGAAATGTAAAAAATGAAGATATAACTGCTATATTTGCTTATTTGTTTGAATGTAATGAATATTTTGCAGAATCTTTTTCAAATGCTTTTTCTATAAATATTGATTACCCTTTAAAAGAGAATTTAGAGCTTTATTCTCCTACTTTATTTAAGTTTCCACAAATTGATAAAGAATTAAAACTTGTAGTTAGAGGAGAAAAATTTAATAATGTTTTCATAGTGTATGAAATATTAAATTTTGATTTTAGACAAGTAATTGATTTAGAAAAATTAGAAGTATCTTATTTAGGTAATAAACCTTTAGAAAAAAGATTTTTAAAAACAAAAACAATAGCTTCTAAAATACCTGCAAATAAAAAAAATATCTCTCAAATTGAAAGTTATTCAAAAAAATTTGAAGAAGCTATTTTTGAAAGTTCGGAATTTTTAATAAATAAAGAAAATCAAATTAAAATAGAAAAAGTAGAACCTAAAAAATTTAATATCAGTAATTCTCAAACAAAAACAATAAAAGAGAAAGAAGAAAATAAAGGAATAAGTTTTGGAAATTATGAAGATAATAAAAGTGGTTTTGCAAATGGAAATATTGGAATTAGTAAAAGCGATATTTGTTCTACTTTAAAGGACTTTATTGAAAAAAATTTCACAATATTAATCTATGACTGTAAAAATCAAGAAAATTACGCTTATTTTCATTTTGCTCTTATTTTTAAAGATGGTTCTCATAGAGAATATTTAATTACTAAATTAAATATTCATAATAGTGCTACTTATGTCTTCAGTTCTTCTGAACCTGTAAATTTTTTTAAATATATTCCAAATGAATTATTTAGGATTATGTCAGAAGGTAAAGGTAAATATGCAAACAGTCTTGATGAGTATTCAAAATATTTAATGGAAAATTTTGGAATTTGTTTTCATACTTCTTTAAAGAAAAAAGAACAAGAAACTATTGAAAATTGGTTGAAGAGATTAGGTAAAAAATTAATAGAATATAACAAATGTAAAGGAATTAATTAGGAGTAGTTATGAATATGAAAGAACTTGAAAAAGAAATTAAGTTATTAATATATGAATTAACGGGAGCTGAATTTGAAAATTTTATAGTAAAAGTGTATAAAATAGAATATGGAAATGATTTTATTAAAATAAAACCTGATGGAAATATTGGAGATTTAGCAAATGATGGTTATATTTGTGGCGAATTGTTAATTCAAGTATATAGTCCTGAAACACCAAAAGCAAGTGAAGCAATAAACAAAATTTCTCACGATTATGAAAGAGCAAAAAAATATTGGGATTTTAAAGAATGGCATTTTGTTTATAACGATAAATTCAGGGGAATACCTACGAGAGTTGCACTGCATGTTGAAAAACTAAACAAAAACGAAAACATTGAATTAAAACTAATATCATCAGAAGACATTATAGATAAAATATTGTTGCTTGCAAAAGAAAAACCATATAAAATATGGGCCCTTATAAATTATAATAAAGAAATAGAAAACTTTGATGATTTTGAAATACTTTCTTCTGTAATTGATTACTTAGCTACACAATATGAAATTAAAAACTCTGATATTGAATTTTATAATTTTGCCAATAGAGATTTTTTACCTGGAACTCACAAAAAAATTGAAATAAATATAAAAGATGAATCTTTTAAGGATTTTTTTACTAAAATTGTTTTACATTCTAAATATATAATTAATCAATATCAAAATTATATAAACACTGAATTAGAGACTATTGGTAATCATATTAAAAAATTATATAATACTTTTAAAGAATTTGGTGCAGAACAAGCAATTATAGAAATACATAAAAGCCTAAAAAATGAACTTTTAAAAAATCATATGTATGACAAAAATATAGATTTAGCATGTTGGGTAATAATCGGATATTTTTTTGATATTTGTGATATAGGGGAAATTTCAAATGGTAATGGGGAATAAAATATTCAATTTAGAAGATACACTTTTTGTAATTGGTGCTGAAATAATTGAAATAATTAGAAATAAAAACCTAAAAATAGACAAATTACACAAAGAGCTCAACAAAAGATATGTAAAAGAAATTTCATTTGATAAAATGATGTATGCGCTTGATTTTTTATTTATTTTAGATAAAGTGGAAATAAAGGAAAAAGACATAATAGGATTAAAATGAAACTAATTTCCCTTACAAGCCCAAATCCAAAATTTAAAGACATTAAATTTAAAGATGGTCTTAATATAATTATTGGAGAAAAAATAACATCTAATAAAAAAGAAAGTATTAATGGTGTCGGTAAAACTTTATCAATAAAACTTATTTCTTATATGTTAGGAAGCCAAGATGTTTTTATTTCAAAAATACTTCAAGAAACTGATACAACATTAAACTTATTAGTAAATATCAACGACAAAAAACACTTAATCACAAGAGATGGAAAAAAAGTACTCTTAGATGAAGAAGAAAAAAATATAAAAGAATTAAGAGAATTTTTAACCATTCCTAACATTCCTTTTTCTTTTAGAGACATTTTTTACAGATTTTGCAGACAAAGTTATAATTTACCAACTCAACAATTAGAACAAGAAGAAAGTTTTAAAAATAATAAAGTTAACGCCTTTTTATTAAAACTTAATTATGAACTAATTTCTCAAAAAGAAGAATATTACAATAAACAAAAAGTTCTCAACGAAATCATCAAACATTTAAAACAATTAGATAAAGAAATAGATAAAGAAAAAATATTAGATTTAAAATCAAAAATTAAAAAAATTGAAAGTGATTTAAAAAATTATACTTTTGCAGAAGATTTTGAAGAACTACAAAACGAAGTAGATAGTTTAACAAAAGAAATAAAACAAATAAGAAACTTCATTGCTATAAAAAATAGAGAAATTAAAATCAGAGAAGAAATAATAAAGGAAAATTCAAAAGAATATGATATTGACCTTAAAAGAATAGAAAGTATTTATAAAGAAACTCAATTTTTCTTACCAAATGAAGTAAAAAAACATTTAGAAGCCGTTAAGGAATTTCATAAAACTCTCAAAAGAAATAGAATAGAAGAAGCAAAAAACGATATTAAAATATTTAAAAAAGAAATAGAAATTTTAAAAAATGATATGCTAAAAAAAGATGAAAAAAGAGCTAAATTATTAAAATTATTAGAAGGGAAAAAAGCATTAGAAGAGTATTTTAATTTGCAAAAAGAAAAAGAACTTTTGCAAGAAGAATTAAATACTCTTTTAGACAAAGAACAACAAATTGAAAAATTTAAAGAAGAACAAGCTAAGTTAAAAATAGAAATAGATAAATTTAAACTGCAACTAATTCAAAAAGAAAAAGAATTAGAAAGTCAAATAGAATATTTAACAAATGAATTTAGAAAAATATCTTCATTGTTTTATGAAAAAAAACCAGGTGTATTAGATATAAAAATTAATGACTCTATGAAAAGTAAATATCTTTATAAAATAGAACCTAAAATTCAAGGAGATGAAAGCAGTGGCATCGGAATGATAAAAATTTTTATTTACGATATGTTAATTTATAAACTAAACCATAACTTCTTAGGGTTCGTTGCTCACGATAACATTTTATTTGATAGTGTAGATGAAAGACAAATTGCTACAGCTTTAGATTATGCAAAAAAAAATTTATCTCAATATATATGTTCAATAAATGATACAAAATTTTATAATGCTTTAAAATTTTCAGATAAAAATTTAGAAAAAGATATAATCTTAAAATTAACGGAAAAAGAAAAACTATTTGGAGTAGATTTTTAATTTTTGTATCATTCTAATAGAGCCCATCAGATAAACTGTGTAAACCGTAAACCTCATACTTAAACCTTAAATGTATTTTACTAAAATATCCTGGAAATATATCACAAGCTGAGGATAAATTTCCGACCAGTTTCTGATTCTAGAGCTTTTCCATTTTTCCATCACCTCCTGAGTTGAAGTAAAAAGGACTTTAAAAGCCGCTTCTTTTGAAGGAAACGAGCCTTTTTGCTTTGTTTTTCTTTTTATGATAGAATTTAGAGATTCTATCGGATTAGTGGTATATATGAGCTTTCTTACGGCCTTCGGATACTTAAAAAAGGTGGAGAGCTCATCCCAGTTTCTTTTCCAGGAATCATAGATATGCGGATATTTTTTAGACCATTTATCATTGAAATATTCAAGATTTTGAAGGGCAAGTTCTTCCGTATCTGCTTGATAAATAGATTTTAAATCTTTAGCTATTTCTCTTCTGTCTTTGTAAGACACAAATTTAAGTGAATTTCTTATTTGATGAACCACACATTTTTGAATTTCAGCTTTGGGATATACAGCTTTTATAGCTTCGTTAA
>NZ_JBMYAU010000084.1:0-12324 GCF_053994455.1 Nautilia sp.
CAAGGCTGCCCGGCACTATCCCGCCGCCTAAAACCAGATCAAGTTCGCCGTCGCCTGAACTGAAGCGTTCGATTTCCTCTTTTTCTATTTCATCGAATTTTAGAATATTCGCTTTTTTTACCGAAGGTTTTGAAGATGGTTTTTCTTCTTTTACCTCCACAAAACTATCCCATCCGCCGCATGCCGGGCATTTGCCCCTCCACTTTGCGCTTTTGTAACCGCACTCTACACATTCGTAAACGGTTTTTTTCTTAGCCATCAATCACGCTTTGAATGTTTTTGTTGTATTCTATCATCTCCCCGGTGCTTGAAATAATAAGCAGATATATTATCCTCCACGCGGTAATTGCGGTTATTAGCAGTATTATGTATATTAAAATAATCCATTTTTGTTCGTTTAGGTTTATACTTTCCTCATCTTTAAATTTTACGGTGACAAGTCCGGTAAAGGCGAAAATGATTACCGCCGTTCCGAAATAAAAAATAATGTCAGTCATAAAGCCCTTCCAAAATCCCTTCTATAAATTCGTTTTTGTCGAATTTTATAAGATCTTCGGGTTTTTCCCCCACACCGACAAAATAAATAGGAAGTCTTAATTCGTTTGCGATTGTAAAGATGCTTCCCCCTTTTGCGGTGCCGTCGAGTTTTGTAATTATAACGCCGTCCACACCGACAATTTCTTTAAATACTTTCGCCTGATTAATTGCGCTACTTCCCTGCGTTCCGTCTATAATCAAAACGATTTTGTGAGGTGCGTTTTCATAAGCTTTTTTTGCGACGTTTACTATTTTTTTTAGTTCGTTTTGCAGATTGGTTTTATTGTGCAAGCGTCCCGCCGTGTCTATAATCGCTATGTCGATGTTTTTTGCTTTTGCACTGGCAATAGTGTCGTAGGTTACGGCTGCCGGGTCATGTCCCTGTTTTGTTTTTACGATGGGAACGTTTAAAATTTCAGCCCATTTTGTAAGCTGTTCTATTGCGGCCGCCCTGAACGTGTCGGCGGCTCCGAGTATTACATTTTTGCCTTCGTTTTTGAATTTGTGGACCAGTTTTGCGATTGTTGTCGTTTTTCCAGCGCCGTTTACGCCGATTATAAGAAAAACGAACGGTCTGTCGTTTATTTCTATGTCGTTTTTCGGGGTGTCGAAAACCCATAAAAGCTCTTTTTTTAATTTTTCTTTAGTAACTTCTTCGGGAAGTTTTTGTATTATTTTTTCGACGAGATCATAATCCACATCCGCTTCCAAAAGAGCCTCTTCTATTAAATCCCTTTGAATTTTTTCTTTTTTCTGGGCTCCTACGACGCTTTTTATGGCCTCTTTTGTCTTATTAAGACCTTTTTTTATAAATCCGAGCATTAAAATCCCTCCGCTTTTAAAATTTCATAAGGTGTAAAATTTTCATATTTTACGGTTTTGTTTTTATCGAGCACCACGATTGTCGGATAGTACTGAATATTAAAATACTTTTCCAGGTACGGCGAATTTATTTGGTAAAATTTGACGTTTAGTTTTTTCAGCACCAGTTTTTCCGCTTTTGAAAAGGTGTTGTTGTTTTCAAACAGTAGCACCGTTTTGTTTTTAGGGTATATCAGTCTGTTTTCTTTAAATTTCAGTTCCAAATCTTTCAGTTTTATTGTTATTACACTGTTTTTTTTAGGAGGTTTTTTTTGTATCACCTCTTTTTGTACGGGTTCTGAATGTTCCTGTTTTGTGTTTTTAAAACATCCTGTTAACGACAAAAATAAAATAAATGCTAAAATATATTTCAAAAAAACTCCTTTTTCGTAATTTTATCATAAGGCGTCGTAAATGAATAATGCAGAAATGAAAATAAAAAGCGAATTTAGAAAAATTTGTTTAAATGCGGGTTCGTTCAACAGATATTATTATTCCAAAAAAATAGGATGGAAGCTGTATGAGGTGTGTAAACCTTACAAAAACATTCTTTTTTTTATCCCTCTTAGAAACGAACCCGACATACACTGGGTTTTGAAAAGGTTAAGAAAGGAAAAAAAGAATATTTTTGTTCCGTTTATGGAGGATTTAAGCTTTAAGATGGTAAAATATCAGTTACCGCTTGTTAAAAAAATTTTTTCCATATTCGAACCTGTCAATAAGCAAAAAACTTTTACTAAAGTGGATTTAGCGGTTGTTCCCGTGGTCGGAATCGATTTGTGTTTTAGAAGAGTGGGTTTCGGTAAGGGAATGTATGACAGGTTTTTTGAAAATTTAGGCTACAGGCCCGAAATTGTTTTTGTGCAGTTGAAAACATGTTTTTCTAACCGCAGGCTGACTCAAAGGCATGATGTAAAAGCTGACGGGTATATAAGTTTTAATATTTATAAAAGGAGAAAAAATGACGGTTTTAATAATTTTAGTCGTTATGATATTATCCGCTCTCGCGGGATTTTTTATAGCGAAAAAAATGGATACGGCAAAGTACGAAATTTATGTGGAACAGGCGAAGGCTAAGGCGAAAGCTATAGAGCATGAAGCCGAGATACTGCTTGAAAATACGAAAGCGAAGGCTAAGGAGATTGAACTCGAGGCTAAAAATTCTTATGAACTTCAGGAGATGAAACTCAAACAGGAGTATGAGAATAAACTGAATGAAATTTTAAAAAAAGAGCAGGAAATTGAAGATCTTATACAAAAACACATGAAAAAAGACGAGGAAATTCAAAAAAAGCTCGATAATATATCCAAGGAAAGAGAAGCGGTTGAAAAACTTAAAGAGCAGTACAAAAATAAACTGAAAGAAGCCCAGAAAATTCTTGAAAACGGAGCCGGGCTTACAAAAGAGGAGGCGAGGGAGATTCTTCTTAATAAAACCGAAGAGGAACTCAGAGACGAAATAGCGCACCTGACAAGAAAAATTTTAAAAGAAGCCCAAAACGACGCCAAAAGAAAGGCCGAATTTATCATAGCGCAGGCCACTACAAGGTATGCCGGTGATTTTGCGGGCGAGAGACTTATAAATGTCGTTCCGATTGGAGATGACGAAATGAAAGGGAGAATTATCGGTAAGGAGGGGAAAAACGTTAAAACGCTCGAAATGGTGACGGGCTGCGACATTATTATTGACGACACCCCCGGGGCCGTAACTGTTAGCAGTTTTAACATATACAGACGCCAAATTGCCGTAGAAACAATTAAAAGACTCGTTGAGGACGGCAGAATACAGCCTGCGAGAATAGAGGAGATTTATAAAAGGGTAACCGAGGAATTCGAAAAAAGAGTTACTAAAGAAGGTGAGGAGATTTTAATAGATTTAGGACTTTCAAACGCAGGTATCCATCCCGAAATAGTCAAGCTTATAGGCAGACTGAGATACAGGGCGAGTTACGGACAAAACGCGCTTGCACACTCTTTGGAAGTCGCCCATTTAGCCGGTATAATGGCCGCTGAAATGGGAGGAGGCGAGCTGCTTGCCAAAAGGGCCGGGTTGTTACACGACATAGGAAAGGCTCTTACGCATGATTTCGGGGGGGATCACGTAACCTTGGGATATGATCTTTGCAAAAGATATAAAGAGCCGGAAGTCGTGCTAAACGCGATAAAGGCGCATCACGGGCATGTAGAGCCTACGAGTATCGAATCCGCCGCCGTATGTGCGGCGGATGCACTGAGCGCCGCGAGACCGGGTGCGAGACGGGAAGTGCTTGAGGCGTTTTTAAAACGGGTTGAATCTCTTGAAAATATTGCAAAAAGCTATATAGGGGTAATTAACGCCTATGCTTTGAATGCCGGAAGGGAAATAAGGGTTATAGTTGAAGCCGATTTAGTAAATGACGACGAAGCGGTGCTTCTTGCAAGGGACATAGCTAAAAGAATAGAAAATGAAGTAAGCTTTCCCGGGGAAATTAAAGTAAACGTCATAAGGGAAAAAAGAGCCGTGACATACGCCGCGGCGTAGATTAAGGATGTGAAATGGAAATAGTCGTTAGACCGTGCGGGGAGTTTTATACAAACTGCTATATAATCGACAGAAAGATAATAATCGACCCGGGGGTGGGGGCTTTTGAGTTTGTGAAAAAACACGTCAAAGAACCGGTTGCTGTAATAAACACGCACGGACATTTTGATCACGTATGGGATAATAAAAAGATAAAAGAATTCTATAATATACCGATTTATATTCATACAAAAGATGCCTTTATGCTTGAAAAGGACCCGTTCGGGTATGATGTTCCCGAGTCGAAGGCAGATTTTTTAATGGAGGAGGGTGTGTATAAAATAGGTGATTATGAGGTTTTAATAAGACATTTTCCGGGGCATACTCCGGGAAGTGTCACCGTCGAGATAGGTGAAAATATGTTCAGCGGGGATTTTATATTCGACGGCGGTATCGGAAGGGTTGATTTTCCATATTCCAATCCTTCGGATATGAAAAAATCGATTGAAAAATTTTTGCAGATACCTTATGACAAAAAAATACTGCCGGGCCACGGTCCGACTACCACCGTGGCAAAAGCGAAAAAGTTTTTGCCCGTGTGGCTTGATTATCTGTAAAGTTTGATTAAAAAAACGGGAAAATCCCGGTGTTTTTTAATAATATGTATTATTTTGTATTCCATTTTCCATTTTTTAAAATACTCTTTTAATTCGTCTTTTTCAAATCCGAAATGTTCAACGTCGTCGTTTCCGCGTGTATGAAACGTTCCGTCTTCCTTTACGAGATCAGCAAGAAAAACTTTATCCGAAACGGTGTAAAGTTTTTCGGCCAAGGATTTTATCTCTTTTATATGGTGCAGTGTCATAGATGAAATGACTATGTCGAATTTTTCGTCCATTTCAAAAATATCTTTTTGAAAGGCTTTTGCGTTGAGGTTCAGTTTTTTTGCTTTTTCGTTGAACTTTTCCACCATTTTGGCCGATGTGTCTATTCCGAGCACACTTTTGACAAAAGGGGCTATGTTTAAACCTACAAGTCCGGTTCCGCATCCGAATTCTAAGACTTTTTCATTTCCTTTAAGATGAGGTATGATGTTTCTTACCACCGATTTGGCAAGATTAACCCGCCTTGGCAGTTCATCCCAGGTAATTGCATCTTTATCAAACCTGGTGGCCGGTTTTTTATTTTTCATTGCAGCTTCCGTTTAAAGTTTAATGCCGTAATCTTTGAAAGCCCTATGAATATGACTCATCTGTTCGGATTTGGATCTGCACCATTCGGGGGCCAATAAATTTTCAGTCCCTGCCGTCATTCTCTGTATTGAGATATGTTCCGGCAGCATTTTAACGGCTTTTATAAGTGTGTCGATGTATGTTTTTTCATCTATCGGAGTAAAATTGCCTTTTTTATATTCCAAAGCCAAAAGGGTGTTTTCCGTTACGTACAAAGGGTGGAATTTAACTGAATCTATATTAAGAGCAATTGTGTCTTTTACGCTTTTTAACATGATTTCCTGTGTTTCTCCGGGCAGTCCGAAAATAAGATGTCCGCACACGTTTAAGCCGAGTTTTTTTGTTTCGGTTACGGTTTTTACGACATTTTCGAAATCATGGCCCCTGTTTATTTTTTTTAACGTTTCGTCATCGGAGGTCTGAATTCCGTATTCAATCCAGATTTCGTGTTTTGCATTTAGTTTTTTCAAATAATCCAGGGTTTCGTCGGTAATGCTGTCCGTTCTCGTACCTATGCTGATTCCTATGACGTTTGGAAACGAAAGAGCTTTGTCATAAAGTTTTTTTAAAGTCTCAAAAGGTGCGTAAGTGTTTGTGAAACTTTGGAAATAAACGATATATTTTTCAGCCCCGTAATATTTTTTTAACAAAGGGACGGTATTGAAAAACTGTTCTTCAAGCGCTTTTAACTGTTTTTGAAGAAGGGGGTTTTCTTTTGAGTTTAAATTGAGCGTGAATCTTTCTTTTGCAAAATTTGGGGAAAAACTTTCATTTTCGCAAAACACGCAGCCGCCTCTTGCGACGGTTCCGTCGATATTCGGGCATGTAAAGCCGGGAATGGAAACCGGTACTTTTTTGATTTTTGTTTTGAATTTTCTCTTAAGGTATTTGCCGAACGTATATAATCTATCCATCTATCCTCTTTTTTGCCACTTTATATCAAAAAGTTCCGATTTAATCAAGAAAAACTGTTTTCCTTATCTTTTCATATCGGATAATTGTCATCAAAACACGCAAAGCAGTAGTTGTCTTTTTTGTCTTTTACCGCTTTTACTATTGATTCAATAGAAAGATATGCAAGGGAGTCCGCCTCGATATATTTTGCTATCTCTTCGGTTGAGAGTTTTGAGGCTATAAGCTCTTCTTTTGTGGGTGTGTCTACTCCGTAGTAGCAGGGACCCGTGGTGGCCGGAGAGGCAATTCTCATATGTACTTCTTTCGCACCGGCTTCTTTTAACATTCTCACTATTCTTCTGCTTGTCGTACCCCTCACTATACTGTCGTCTATCACCACAAGTTTTTTACCAGCTATTTTATGTTTTATGGGTGAAAGTTTCATTTTTACTTTCAGATCTCTTATCTCCTGTGTAGGTTCTATAAACGTCCTTCCGACATAATGATTTCTCATAATTGCCATTTCAAAAGGAATACCGCTTTCTTGTGCGTATCCCAAAGCCGCGGCAACACCGCTGTCGGGAACGGGGACAACCATGTCGGCGTCTACGGGAAGTTCGCGTGCAAGTTCCCTTCCCATCTGTTTTCTGACGCTGTAAACGTTTTTACCGAAAATGTTTGAATCCGGTCTTGCAAAATAAATATATTCGAAAATACACTGTTTCGGTGTCGGTTCGAAAATCATTTCGCTTTTTATTTCGTCGTTTTCAAAAGTAATCATCTCCCCTGGTTTAACATCCCTTACGTATTCGGCCCCCACAAGTTCAAACGCGCAGGTTTCGCTGGCTACTATATACCCGCCGGATTTCAGTTTTCCGAGTGAGAGGGGTCTGAATCCGAAAGGATCGCGAATCACAAACATTTTGCTTCTGCTGAGAATCACCAGGGAAAATGCGCCTTTTATTTTTTTGACTGCGTCTATAATTCGGTCTTTAAGCCTTTTTTTCTCGTAATTTTTAGCAATCAGGTGTATTAAGTTTTCAGTATCCATATTTGTCTGGAATATAGCGCCTTTTTTAATCAGCTCTTCCCTGATTTCCCTGGCGTTTACGAGATTTCCGTTGTGTACTATGGAAATTTCACCGAGTCCGTATCTGGCGAATACGGGCTGGGCGTCTAAGATGGAATCGTCTCCGGCTGTGGAATACCTTGTATGTCCTACGGCCATATTGCCTTTTAATATTTTAAAGTGCTCTTCTTTAAAAATCTGGGTTACCAGACCCCTGTCTTTAACCGTTTTTATATGTTTTCCGTCGCTGCTGCTTATGCCGGCCGCTTCCTGACCTCTGTGCTGCATGGCAAAAAGCGCGTAAAAAGCCAGTTTGCTGGAGTTTTCATTTCCGTAAATACCTACTACCGAACACATTTGTTTTTCCTTTATATTCCTAATGCATCATTAATCGAATAAAGCCCCGGCTGTTGTTTAATCAGCCATTTTGAAACTTTTATCGCGCCTCTGGCGAACGTTTCCCTGCTTGTTGCCGTATGGTTTAATTCTAAAAATTCGCCTTCGTTGTAAAAACCTACGGTGTGTCTTCCGACTACGTCCCCGCCTCTTAGGGCGAATACTCCGATTTCATTCTTTGTTCGTGCGCCTACATGACCGCTTCTGCCGGTTACCATCACCTCTTTGAGATTAAGGCCTCTGGCTTTTGCGCAGCTTTCCGCCAGTGTCAGCGCCGTACCGCTTGGCGCATCCACTTTGTATCTGTGATGCTGTTCTACGATTTCTATATCAAAATCTTTTAACTTTTCACTTACTGTTGCCACGAGTTTGTTTAAAACCGCAACGCCTAAACTCATATTCGTGGCATATAAAACCGCCGTTTTTTGCGACACTTCAAGCATTAAGTTTTTTTGGTGGTCATTCAGTCCGGTTGTTGCGATTACAAGAGGTTTCGGATTTTCTGTCGCCGCTTCAAGAAGAGACTGGGTTGCCGCGGGGGCAGAAAAGTCTATTACGATATCACAGTTTTCAAGAAGTGTTTGGGCATCGTTTGTAATAACGGTTTCTTTTTCGAATTCAACCGTCTGTTTTCCCTCAAACATTACCGCCCCAAGCGAATCGTTCGAGTTTTTTATAATGTTTACAAGCAGCTGACCGACCCTTCCGGTTGCGCCTACGATTCCATATTTCATAAAATTCCTTTTTTTTAGAAATTATAACAAATTAGTCATTTTCTTTTATAAATTTTACGGCGTTTAATGCCGCTACCGCACCGTCTCCCGCCGCACTTACAACCTGTTTGACACTGTTTTGCCTTACATCGCCTATCGCATAAAGTCCATCAAGAGAAGTTTGCATATTTAAATCTACTTTTACTTCGCCGTATTCATTCAATTCACATAATTTTTTTACAAGAGCAGAATTTACGTTCATTCCCACAAACACAAAAACGCCGTCGACTTTAAGCTCTCTGATTTCACCGTTTTGATTTATTACTGCGGTATTTAGAAAAGGGGCACCTTTAACTTCTTTTATTGTCGTGTTGTAAATAATTTCGATATTGTCTTTTTTTATAACTTTTTCAATTGTAAGAGGTGATGCTTTAAATTCGTCCCTTCTGTGGATCAGATATACTTTTTTTGCAATATGGCTGAGATAAAGGGCTTCTTCAAGGGCGCTGTTCCCGCCTCCCACTACGGCGACGTTCATATTTCTGTAAAAGTAACCGTCGCATACCGCGCAGTAGCTCACCCCTTTTCCGATATATTCTTCTTCCCCTTTGAATCCGGCTTTTTTAGGTGTGGCTCCGGTTGCCAAAATTACAGCTTTACTTTCATATTCGTTTTTAGCGGTTTTCACTGCAAATATGTTGTTGTTTTTTTCTATGCTTTTAACTTCTTTACTGACGATTTCAGCTCCGAATCTCATAGTCTGTTCCGGCCAGCACTGCATAAGTTCAAGGCCGCTTTTCACTTCGCATACTCCCGGGTAATTTTCTATTTCGCTGCTTTGCGTTATTTGTCCCCCGGGAGTCAGTTTTTCTATTATCAGGGTTTTAAGTCCCATTCTGCCTGCGTAAAGCCCTGCACTCAAACCCCCGGGGCCCGCACCTATTATAATTAAGTCATACATTTTCTCTCCTTAAATTGACATTGAAAAGCGGATGTTTTTCCGTTTTCCAATGTCAATTTTCAATAATTTCAAGAGGGCTGTCCTGTTTGTATAATTTTTTATTGTACCGTTTGATGTTTAAAGCAACGGGTACCTGATATATATTTAAAAACTGGATAATTTTAATTATAGTATTTATTCCGGCGGTTGTATAGATAATATGTTTATAATCTTTTCTCTGCTGGTAAATATCTACCGCCAAGATCGGATATTTAGGACGGATTTTTTTAACAAGTTCGTTAATATCGTTCATTCTTGATGAGAAAACAATAAGCGTATACTCTTTTTCTTTCGGTTCGAAAATTTTATGTTTTTCGTAAAGGACTATTTTGTTAAAGTCAAGAAACTTATATTCTTTGAATTTGTAGTTGTAATAAAAGAAAAAAGCGGCAACCATCAGCGCTCCGAAGAAGGAGCTGAAAGTATAAAAAAACCTGCTTTTCAATTATGAAAGAAGAGCTTCAATTTTTTCAACGTACATCTGTTTAGGCGCTGCGCCTATCATAGCGTCAACGGCTTCGCCGTTTTTGAAAAATATCACCGTAGGAATGCTTCTGATTCCGAACTGTCCCGCAATTTCAGGCGCTTCATCGGTGTTTACCTTACCTACCACAACACCTTTTTCTTTGTATTCTTCCGCCAATTCTTCAATAATAGGGGCTATCATTCTACAAGGTCCGCACCAAGGCGCCCAGAAATCAACCACTACCACGTTGTTGTTTTTTACTGTATCTGCAAAGTTTTGCGCATTTAATTCTAATGCCATAAAATCTCCTTAAAATTTTTAGTTATTATACACAAAAAAAGATAAAAACCCTCATTTATAAGAAAAATTTAATTTTTTGATAGTTATTAGTTAACTGCCAAAAGCCAAATAAAGCGACTGACACTTTTTATATATATGAATAAAAGCCCGGAAAAGGGCGGGATTAATGATCCGCGTTGTCGTTTACGTCTCTTACCGCAAATACGGAGTCAAGAATCGAATAAATTGCAATACCAAGACCAAGACAGCCGATTACTATTAATATTTCCATTGTATGTGCCGGAACATAAGCATAAGGTGTCGTTTCGGCAAGGTTGTAAATACCGGTAGCCTGTGGTCCTAACCCGTCAACTCTCGCAGTCATAGGATATACGTTTCCTCCGTAAATAAATGCCTGTCTCATAAAGAATGTACCTATTATTGCGGAGACCGCACCTATTACTGCCAGTGTTTTGTTTTTAGTAAGCCAAAGTACAACAGGAACCGCTAACCCTAAAACAATCCATGTCCAGTACATTGTAGCTACGGGACTTCCGCTTAAAATTAACGATGTCCATTTAGAATCCACACTCATATAGTTTACAATTTCGTATAAACCGGTCAACACCGCAATTACAAGCCCGGCTTTAATCAACAGATTCATAGTTTCTTCATAATAAGGTTTGTTTTTTAATCCTAAGAAACTGTAAAGCATTGCACCGGCAACACCTGTTAACGCACCCGTAATTAAGAAATAGATCCAAAGCTGAGGAATATCGGTCCATAAATGTCTCGGATCGTTTAAATTAAACAAAAGACCCTGGATGTAAAATTCTGCGGCATCTATTATAATACCCAATATAACAAGCACACCGGCAATTTTTCTCGCCATATCTCTGTTGTTTGTTAGAAGGAAGTAAATTTCAATAAACGTAAACGGAATATATACCGTATATAAAGGAAGCATTAGCCACATACCGCTTTGCGGCTGAGGATTTAATATCATCCAGTAAATGTTTATCTGGTTTGCAAGGTCGGTTGCGATTGAAATCAAACCGCCGAAAACCATAGAAATACCGAATGTAATGAAAGCGGCCGCAACTTTAGGAGCTATTTTCACATGGAACAGTTCAGCTAAAGCCGTAAGGAAAATAAGGGCACTACCTCCGTATAACAGGTATGTGTACTGAGATACGAAAATACCCCAAGGCTCCGCTTTGTTTACCTCTTCGATGTGTTCTAAGTGAAAAATCTGCTCTTTGAGTGCCATCGCAATTTGTTTAGTGTCTTCAAGGTGTCCCGCCGCTGCGATTACTCCGGCGTTGTTTACGAAATCGTGTGCCCATCTGAGGGCAAATATTTCATACCATCCTATAACCCCTATGGCAAGTAAAACATAAGCTATTAACATTGTTTTGTTAAATAAAAGCTGTGTAATACTGACTTTTCTTATATTAAGCCCGCAACAATTGATATATTCGTTCATAATAGCTCCTTACGCTTTTTTCCACTCAGGCTTTTTCGCATTCGCCTCAGCTTCGTATTTGGCTTTAAAATCAGCCCATTTGTGTCTTTTTACGTTTCCAAGTGTTCTTTTTGCGTATTCTTCGTCTTCAGGTACAAGATAGAACAGTTTAGGAAGTGTTCCTTCGTCTTCTTTAAGTACGAAAAACTCTCTTTTTTCAAGCACTTTTACTATATCCGAATTAGGATCTTCGAGATCCCCGAATGTTCTGACTTTCGTAGGACATGTGGCGCTGCATGCCGTAGTTCCGTATTCCTGGATTCTTCCGTCACAGAACGTACACTTATCAACCGCGTGTTTAGTTTCATCTACAAATCTGGCTTCGTAAGGACATGCCTCCATACAACCTTTACAGATAATACACATATCATAATCAACTTTTACAATTCCGCCTTCTACAAAATGAGAAGCGCCCGTCGGACATACAGTAATACAAGGGGCGTCTTCGCAGTGGTTGCACTGAGACGGATAAAAATTTAAAAAGGCATCGGCTAATATTGTACCGCCTTCAACTATACCAACCCAGATTCTCTGCTTGTCAGCACCGAGCATTACTCCGTTTTCGTCTTTACATGCGACTTCGCATGCTCTACAGTCTATACAGTTTTGATATTCTAATGCCATTGCGTAATTAGCCATTTTTTACACCTTTCTGATTGTTACAAAAGTTTCGTTCATACTTGCCGCTCCGATAATCGGATCAGTATGATCTTCCGCTATTACAGCCTGAGAAATACCGTTGTTTCCACCAAGTGTCAGCATCGGTGATTTGCTTCCCATTCCCGTTGCAACAAAAATCGTATCTTTTCTTATTCTCTTTGTAGGGTACACTTTTCCTCTTACTTTCTGACC
>NZ_JBMYAU010000085.1:0-21378 GCF_053994455.1 Nautilia sp.
TCTTTTTCGGCAAGTTTATAATATTTTGTGTTTTTTAACAGTTCGAATTGATTTGCGAGTTGGTAAAAAAGCGCAAAATTTCTGCTTTCGTATGCTTTTTTAAATTTAACAATATTTTCAAAATGGGAAACTGTTTTTAAAACTTCTTCCCTTTTTTCAAAAACATTCATAAAAGGTTTTAAAATTTCAAGAGCTTTACTTTTTAAATTGTTTTCAAAATATTTAACTGCTTTTTTTAAAGTGGCCTTATATAAAAGTTCAAGTTTTTCATAGGCTTTGGTTTTTTTTAAAAAAGGATTGTTTGAAATCAAGTTATAAGCAGTTTTATAATCCTCATTTAATATAAAATTAAGCAATTCCAACTCATCATATAATTCTGTATATGCCAATACATTGTTTTTTGCAAAATATAGTTTATCGTTAAATACTACAATTTTATCGGCATCAATTTCAAACATTTTTTCGTTTATTAATGTTTCATTTTCCAAATCATATAAAACTATCCTGTTTTTAACGGCAATAAAAATATAATTTTCGTATATACAAAAATCCCTAAATTCTTCATATAAATCGATTCTGTCCTTACGCTCTTTTTTATCCCTGTCCCACTTAATAATATCCGCATATTCCGAAGCACTGGTTAAATAGTTTTTATTTTCGATTTTTACGGCCTTTTTAAGATGCAGATATCTTACCGTCTTTTTTAAAGAAAACTGATTTACAAACAAAACCCCTTTATCATAGCTTGTGGCATAAATTTCATCTTCACCAAAAGTAATATCACTTATAAAATCTTTATATTTTACTAATTTTGAAACCATTTTAAAAAGACTTAAAGAATATAAAAAAATCTTTCCGTCGATGCCGCCGCTGGCAAAATAACCATTACCGAAAGAAACACTTAAAACATCGCCTCTGTGCCATTCATATCTGTCAATTAATTTTTTGTTTTTAATATCCCAAAGTGTAAGGGGTTTATTTGTAACTGAGAGTAAAAGATAATTAAACCCATCATCAATTTCAATTGTATTTTCGGAAGCTTTATTTTGAGGAAGTTTTATTTTAAATCCGTTTGTAAGTTTAAAATTATCATCAAAAACATAAACCCTGTTTTCAACATCTACAATTGCAAAACCATTTGAATTTATATTAATATAAGAAATTTCAGCCGCAAATTCTTTAAGGGTTTTAACATTCATTTATCTTTTCCCATAAATATGAAAATCAGTATTATTCCCATTATTGTGGCAAAAGCAAATCCGGCTATTCCGAAGACTGACACACCGTAAATCAATGGCGGAATTTTAGCGCTCAATATCATGGATGAACCTATTAAAATAGCGGCTATTATTATTGCAATCGAAAGTCTGTTTGCGGAACTGTTTATTGTTTTTTCAAAATCGTCAAGCCCCATATGCTCAAATTCAATTTTGAGTTTTCCGTTTTTAAGTTTATTGATTATATCTTTAATATCTTTTGGCGAATTATATAAAAGTTCTTTAAACTCCATATTCAATATATAAGACTGTTTTACAAAATCAGAAAATGAAAATTTTTTATAATGCTTTGCTATAAAAGGCTTTATTAGTTTAACCGCGTTAAATTCCGGATACAGTCTTTTGCCGACACCCTCAATAGCAACAACCGCCTTTGCCAAAAGGTAATTTTCTTCTTTTAAATAAACCTTATACCTGTTCATAATCCTTAAAATATCGTTAATTACGGCTCTTAATTCCAAATCTTTAAGTGAAGAATAAAAATACATTGATATAATATCCGACATTTCTTTTTTAAAAGAAGAAATATCGATATTATCACCTGTTTTGGAAAGTTTCAAAACACATATTGCGGCGTCTTCTTCTTTTTTGTTTATTACAAAATAAAAAAATTCCATTAAATGCCTCGCATCTTCTTCACTGAATCTGCCCATTATTCCAAAATCCAAAAAAACAATTTTACCATTACTGATCCATATATTTCCGGGATGCGGATCTGCGTGAAAGAATCTGTGTATAAAAATTTGTTCACAAAACGCATTAAATCCTTTTACGGCAATTTCTTTCAAATCATAACCCGCATTTTTCAGTTTTTCAATTTCTGACACCTTAATACCCTCAATATATTCCATAATTAAAATACGTTTTGTGCAATATTTTTCATACAGCTTTGGCACTTTTACATCGGAATTGTTTTTTAAATTAGAGGCGAACCTTTTTAAATTCAACGCTTCAAAATTAAAATTCAGCTCCCTTTTAATAGAAACGGCGAATTCTTCTATTATTTTTACGCTGTCTATACCGTAAATTAAGAATTTTTCCCTTAAAATCCTTGCAAAATCCATCAATATTGAAATATCCGAATAAATTTTCTCTTCAATACCGGGTTTTAAAATTTTAACCGCTACAATTTCACCGCTTTTTAATGTGGCTTTATAAACCTGACCGATAGAAGCACTGGCAAGAAGTTCAAAGTTTTTTTCAAAATCGTTGTATTTTTCCGCAAGTTCTTCTTTTAATACATTTTCCATATTTTTAAAAGGCAAAGGTGATACACTGTCTTGCAGTTTTTCAAGTTCTTTTGCAAGTTCCAAGGAAATAAGATCAGGCCTTAAGGAAAGAAACTGGGCGAGTTTTATAAAAGTGGGACCGAGTTCTTCTATTGCTTTTCTGATTCTCTCACGTCTTTTAATTTTATAATTGGATTTTTTTTTATAATTGACACTTACACCTATTGCTTCAACCAAATTACCAAAGCCGTATTTGGTTAAAATTAAAATTATTTCATGTGTTCTTTTCAGTTTATAAAAGTTATTTTTCATTATTTTTACTGATTAACTCTTTTATTTCTTTTTTAAGTTCGCTTATATCTTCTTTTGTTGCTACCCCAAGCTCGTTTAGCTGTTTTTTTACTTCTTCTTTAATCATATCCTGAAGCTCTTTTAATTTATTTTCAGATTCTTTTTTAAGCTCATCAATAAGATTTTGGGCTTCGCTTTCACTAAGTTCACCTCTTTTTTTTGCTTCCTCTATCAGTTCTTCAAATTTCTCTTTTGCAAGTAACGCACTGCCGACTCCGACTTTAACCAGCTCTTCAATTTTTATCATTTTATACTCCTTAAACGAATTTTTTATTTATTATAACACTTTTTTGGAAAATTTTTTAATGAATTTCAGTACCTTCGGAGCAACTACGTAAGCACAATAAGGATTTTGAGGATTTTTTTTAAAGTAATTTTGATGACATTCTTCGGCTTTATAAAAATTTTCAAGCGGTTTTACTTCCTTCACGGCTTTTACACCTTCTTGTTCGAGTTTTTTTATTTTTGCAAGCGCTTTTCTTTTTGAATGCCGTCCGTGTAAAAAACAACCGAACGGTACTGCGTACCTACGTCGTTTCCCTGCCGGTTCAGCTGGGTGGGATCGTGAATTTTAAAAAACACATCAAGAAGATCCTCATAAGAAACCCTGTTTTCGTCATAAACAATTTCCATCACCTCCGCATGTCCGGTAACACCCTCACACACCTGCTCGTATGCAGGGTTTTTTACCGAACCGCCGGCATAACCGGACGTTACTTTTTCAACCCCTCCGATTTTTTCGAATACGGCATCAAGACACCAAAAACAACCTCCCCCGAAAACCGCTTTAGGCATCAACGTCCCTTTTAATATATTCGGCTATGCTGCGGGCATCTAATTTCAGAGATTTTTCAACCTCGTCCGTTTTACCGTGCGGAATAAATTCATCGGGATACTCAAAGCTGTGTACATCGACGTTTATATTTTCATAATTTGCGAAATCACTCAGCAGCTCCCCTATTCCTCCCTCTTTGGCATTGTCGCTTATAACATACCATTTTTCAGCTTTAAGGTTTTTTAACAGTTCCTTATCCAACGGTTTTACAAACCTCAAATCCACAAGTCCCGTTTCAATACCCTCTTCTTTTAAAATTTTATAAACTTCGTATGCTTTTCCGACTCCGTTTCCGTATGCAATAAGTACGGTTTTACCGCCGTTTATTAAAATTTCACCTTTTCCGAGCTCAAAATTTTCCGCTTTGAAAACACCGTCTTTAAGAATAAAAGATCCTCTTGGATATCTGAAGGCGCAAGGCCCCGAATCAAAACGGTAGGCAAACTCGACGGCCTTTTTCAAAGTACCGAAATCCCTCGGTGCAAACAGTGTCATATTAGGCAAAATTCTAAGATACCCCACATCGAAAACCCCCTGATGTGTTTCTCCGTCGGCCCCTACTATTCCGGCCCTGTCTATTGCGAACCTAACCGGATAGTTATCAAGGCACACGTCGTGGATTATCTGATCATACCCCCTTTGCAAAAAAGTGGAATAAATGGCCACAAAAGGCTTAAATCCCTCTTTCGCAAGCGGCGCCATGGAAGTGACGCCGTGCTGCTCGGCAATACCCACATCCCAGAATCTATGCGGAAAATTTTTCATAAGTTCCTTCATTCCCGTACCGCTCGGCATAGCTGCGGTGACACCCACCACCTTTTCATCTTTTTTAGCTATTTCCAGAAGTTTTTCGGAAAAAACTTTTGTGGCCGAAAGGGAAGGTTTTGCCACCGGCTCCCCCGTTTTTAAATCGAAAGGCCCTACACCGTGCCAATGCTCGTAATATCCTTCCGCCTGCTTATAACCTTTTCCCTTAACCGTCTTAGCATGCACTATAACAGGTTTTTTAAGCTCTTTGGCCATTTTAAGCGTTTCGATTATTTCTTCGAGATTGTGCCCGTCTATGGGGCCTATATACTCAAGCCCCATTTCTTCAAAAAAAACTCCGTGCACACTGAACATTTCTTCGACTTTTTTGGCCATATATTTAATGTCCCTCGGTGCCGAGTCCAAAAATTTTTTAAACTTCTCTTTAAATCCCTGGTAAAATTTTCCCGCTTTAAGCCTGGTAAGATATTTGCTTAGCGCCCCTATGGGTTTTCCTATACTCATTTCGTTGTCGTTTAAAATAATAACAACCGGATACTTTCTAAAACCGAGCTCGTTAAGGGCTTCGTAAACCATACCCGCGCTCATAGCCCCGTCTCCGATTAAAACGACAGGGATTCTGTTTTCTTTTTTCAACCGTATGGCTTTTGCCGCTCCCACGGCCACGGATACGGAAGTGGAAGAATGCCCGGCGCTGAAATAGTCATACCTGCTTTCGGAAGGCCTGGTATATCCGCTTATTCCGCCGAACTGCCGCAGTGTTTCAAATTCTTCCCATCTGCCCGTAATCAATTTATGGGCGTACGCCTGATGTGAAACATCGAATATAAAGGGATCTTTTTTAACGTCAAAAACATAATGCATACCTATTATAAGCTCCACCGCTCCGAGTGTGGAACTGAGATGTCCACCTTTTTCGGAAACAACTTCGAGTATTCTGTTTCTGATATCCTGAGCCAGTTTTTCAAGTTCTTTAATGTTTTTATTTTTTACATCTATCATTCGTTACCTTCTAATACAGCTTCTTTTATAGCCTTGAATCTTTGCAATATTTCCGCATCGATATTGCCTATGTCGCTAATTATTACAACACCGCCTTCTTTAACCGCTTCGTCTTCTATTATTTCCACGTTCTTCAAATCCTGTTTTTTCAGATACTGCGCATCTTTCGGATTTACTTTAATCTGTATTTTTGTAGCATCTTTAATATCCTCCATTAAGGTTTTCGCTAAATTATACGCTATTTCCCTGGAATTTTCACTAACCTCTTTTTGAATTACCTCTTTTGCGATATCAAGCGCAACAGAAATAAGCTCTTTTTCTATCGATATGATTTTTTCCTCGAATATTTCGTTTATTTTATCAATTTTACGTACCGATTGCTGCAGCATATTTATTTTTTCTTCAAGTTCCTGTCTTATTTGAAGCCCGCTTTCCTCTTTCCCTTTTTTATACCCCTCTTCAAACGCCCTTTTTCTTTCGGCTTCAATCTGTTCTTTGCACTCTTTTAGCTGGCGCTCGAACCCTGTTTGAATGTTGACTATATTATGACTTAACTCTTCTATTTTTTTAAGCAGTTTTTCTATTGTTTCACTGTTTTTTTGCGTTTCTTTTTCAACAGGTTTTTCGAAAGGCTCCCCCGTTTTCGTATCCTCATCGGCCGCAGCATTGTCTTTTTCCTCAACAAAAGCGTTTTCGTCATCAAAGTTTTTAAATTTATATCTGTTTATAATATGGTTTTCCACCGCTTCACCGTTAATGATTCTATTCAATGACTTCTTCCTCCGCTCCTATTGATACTTTGCCTTCTTCCGCAAGTTTCTGGACTATTTCCACTATACTTCTCTGGGCGGCCTCGACATCTTTTACTTTAACGGGCCCTAAAAACTGCATTTCCTCTTCAAAGGCGGCTGCCGCACGCTGAGACATATTTGCCAGAAATTTCTCCTTCAGCTCTTCGGGGGCACCTTTTAAGGCTATCATCAGCTGGTTTTTGTCAGCTTCTTTTAAAACTTCCCTTATGGCGTTGTTGTCAAGTTTCAATATATCTTCGAAGGTAAACATTTTCTCTTTTATCTCTTCAGCCAGCTCGTTGTTGACCTGTTCTATAAATTTGAGAGTGGATTTTGCGGCTTTTTGTCCCAACCTGTTGAATATTTCCGCAACAAACCTCACTCCTCCTATTTCGACTTTGTATCCCGTTAAAGCCTCAAGCTTGGTTTCGAGTATAGCGCTTACCTTTTTAATAACCTGAGGCGAAATATCGCCTAAATTGCTCATTCTAATCAACACTTCGGCCCTAATCTCATCCGGAAAATAGCTCAAAGTTTCGGCCGCACTCGTAGGGTCCATATGCGCAAGTATAAGAGCTATGGTCTGAGGATGTTCGTTAACGATAAAATCGGCGAGCTGCTGCGGTTTGACTTTTTGTAAAAACCCGAACGTCTGTTCGCTCTGCAAGGACTTTGCAAGTTTGTCAAGCACTTTTTTAGCCTCTTCGGGCCCGAGCGCTTTATATAAAATTTCCTTGGCATACTCAAGACCACCGCTCGCAATATACTGGTTCGACTGAAAAATTACATAAAATTCTTCCAATACGGCGGCCGCAACCGCCTTGTCAATCGCCTTAACCGTAGCGATATATTTGGATATCTCCGTTATGGCGTTGACATCCATATATGAAAAAATCTGTGCGGTTAAATCCTCACCCAACTGTATAAGCAGTATAGCGATTTTTTCCTGCATCGACAATTCGTCCAAAATAGCCTGCTGCTGAGCCGAAAGAGCCATTTTCAATCCTTAAGTTTCATTTGTTTCTTCTTTTATCAGATTTTCAAGCACTTTTGCAATTTCCTCCGTTTTTTCCTCGGCCATTTTTACAATCCTATCAAGCAGAACCTCGTATTTAAGTTCTTCTTCGTTAACATCGCTGCTTATACCGAGCTGCTGTTCGACTTTTTCTTTCAGTTCTTTTATTTTATCATAAGTCGATTCGACTTCCTCTTCGTCTATAACCACTTCGGGTTTTGTATATTCCGTTTCCTCTTCAGTTTTAACCTCAAGCATTTTCTGTGTGAAAGGCGTTATAACCTTTTTATAAAAAACGAATAAAACAACAGCAAGTATAAAATATTTAATTACCCCTTCGAAAGGTCCCAGATAAATTTCCAGATTTTTCATAATGCCACCCACTTTCGACCCGGCAGCCCCGTTTTCGGCTCCGTTGTTAAACTGAAAACTGCTTACACTTACACTGTCCCCTCTTTTCGGATCAAACCCTATCGTGTTTTTAACCAGGTTTTCAATATTTGCAAGCTCCAGCTTCCCTAAAGGCACGAACTCTTTTTTTCCGTCCTTGTCGGTTTTGTAGTGTCCGTCCACAACTACCGCCGCGGTGATTCTTTTGATTTTCGCCAGCGGTTCTTTAATATCTTTTACCGTAGTAGAAATTTCATAATTGGTGGTCGTTTCGGATTTGCTGTAACTGTTTTTGACTTCCCCGCTTTTCGTGCCCTGTACCGGTCCTATATTACTGACGGCTCCCGGCACTCCTCCGACTTCTTTGGGTTTGTAGCCGGTTCCGCTCTCCTCGAGAGTCTGTTCGCTTCTTACCACGTTGTCCGGAGAATATATGGTGGATTTCGATTTGACTTCGGAAAAATCTATATTAAGGTTGACTTTCGCAACGACTTTGTTTTTTCCCCCTATCACAGGGGCTAAAATCGACACGATTTTGTCTTCAAGAGCTTTTTCCATTCTTTTTTTGTATAAAATTTCGGCTTTTAAAAGTTCGCTGTTTCTGGTAAGTTCGTCATCTTCTCCTAATAAATTGCCGTACTGGTCTATTATTTTTACGTTTTCCGGTTTCATTTTGGGCACCGCGGCCGCAACAAGATACTTTATACCCCTTATCTGTTTTGGCGTAAGAATCATATTAGGTTTTAATTTGATTACAACGGAAGCCGTAGGAGGGGTCTGCTTGTCCACAAAAACACTTTCTTTGGGAATGGCTATGTTGACCGTCGCGCTTTCGACCGCGTCAAGCGATTCTATGGTTCTTCCCAATTCCCCTTCAAGCGCCCTTAAATATTTCACCTTCTGCTCAAAGTCGGTAATGCCGAAACTATTTTTGTCGAAAAGCTCAAACCCCACCTTGGAATTTTTCGGAAGCCCCTGCGCAGCCACGTCGAGCCTTATTTTCTGTACGACCTCCCTTGGAACCTCTATTACGCCGTCTTCGGGAATTATATAAGGAATTCTCTTTTTTTCAAGATACTGCACTATTAATGCGGCGTCTTTAGATGAGAGATTTTCAAAAAGTATCGCATATCCGTTTTGCAGTTTAGAAGAAGAAGTGTTAAAAACTATCAAAAAAGAAATTATGGCTATAAAAGCCACTATGGAAGAAACAATTACAATTTTCTGTTTTTTGTTCAGATTTTTTGTAAATGCTATTATCTGCTTGAAAACTTCTTCAAAATTCAACTAATCATACCTTCTAACGTTTTTAATAATTTATCATTCTGTTCGGGGGTACCTATTGTAATACGTAAAGCGTCAAAACCGTAACTCGCCATATTTCTTACAATTATACCTTTTTTAAGAAGTTTTTCAGATATTTCAGTGGAATTTTCAATATATAACACAATAAAATTCGTATAACTGTCTATATATTTCAGATTGAATTTTTCGGCAAACCGTTTATATTTTTCCATTTCCTCAAAATTTTTAACGATACCCATACGTACGAACTCTTCATCTTTTAACGCCTCTATTGCCGCGGCAAGGCTTAAGGTGGTAATATTAAAAGGCGGTCTCAGTTTGTGGAGGTTTTGTATGATAAATTCGTCAGCAATGCCGTATCCGACCCTCATGCCCCCGAGGCCGTACGCTTTTGAAAACGTGCCCGTGTATAAAACGTTTTTATATTTTAGAACCTCTTTTATATTTATTTTTTTATTCTCGTCCTTATAAGCCGCAAACTCCTGATACGCCCCGTCGATAATTACCAGGGTCTCCGTGTCGATTTTTTCTATAAAACCGAAAACCTCATCAGCGTCCAAACACTCCCCTAAAGGATTGTTCGGAACACACAGAAAAATTATTTCCGGTTTTTCCTTTTTGTAAATTTCGTAAAACTCCTTAAGATTATGAGTTATGCTTTTCGTTTTTAATATTTCGGCACCGCTCTGTTTAGAATATATTTCATACATAGCAAACGTAATACCGGCCATAAGCACTTTTTTAGGAGAAAGCGCATGAACGGCAAATTCAAGAATCTGGTCGCTGCCTGCCCCGATAATGATATTCGAATTTTTAACATCGAATTTTTCACTTAAAGAATCTTTAAGCTCAAAAAACGAATCATCCGGATATCTGTGCATCTGATCCGCTATGTTTTTGATTTTATCTACCGCTTTAGGCGGCGGACCGTACGGGTTTTCGTTACTGGCGAGTTTTATTATCTCTTCGGGCTTTATTCCGAAATCCCTCACCACAAGCTCGATCGGTTTTCCGGCCTCGTAAGTTTTTAAATTTTTAAGTTTTTCAAACATTAATTCTCCTTCTTTCCAACGCTTATGTTTTATTAACAGTCCCTGAGATAACTTCCGAGCCAGAGCATATCCTGAGATTCGATTATCTCTTTTACGTTTTCATCGTCAATATGCCCCTCAAAATCTATATAAAACCACGTGTTAAACGTATCGTCCTTATTCGGTCTGGATTCGATTTTCAAAAGGTTTATCTCTTTTTCTTTAAATTTTTTCAGCAGCTCAAAAAGCGCACCGGACCTGTGAGACGTTTTTGCAATCACCGAGGTTTTGTCGTTACCGCTTCTTTCGGTTTTAAAATCGCTTATTATTATAAACCTCGTCCTGTTGGCGAGATTGTCCTCTATTTTTTCGAAAAGAAGCGGAACGTTGTAAAGCTTGGCGGCTATTTTAGAACATATCGCCCCGCTTTCCTGATCCTCGGCTGCAAGCTGAGCGGCCTTTGCCGTCGATTCAGTGGGTATGAACTCGACATCCAAAAGCGAATGCGTCTCCAGAAAATTAAGACACTGGTTGTATCCCTGCGGATGCGAATAAATCCTTTTTATGTTTTTTACATCGTTTTGAAAAGAGGCGAACGAATGATGTATGTCCATACATATTTCGGAAACGATTTTAACATCGTATTTCTTCAACGAATCAAGCGTTACACCCACAACCCCTTCCGTATTGTTTTCAATGGGGACTACGCCGTATTTCGCCTCTTTGTTCGCAACCGCTTTAAACACCGCCTCTATGTTTAAAAGAGGCAGGTATTTGGCGTTGGCACCGAACCTGTGCTCGGCCGCCTGATGGGTGTATGTTCCCACGGGACCTAAAAAAGCAATCCTCTCCTTTCTTTCAAGCGTCCTGCTTACGGCGAAAATTTCGAGAAAAATCGCCTCAATTTCGTCATACCCTAAAATTCCGCCCTCTTCTTTACTGAGTTTTGTCAGTCTTTTTATTATTTCCTTCTCCCTTTCGGGCCTATATACGGGAGAATTGCTGGTGTTTTTAAGTTCTCCCACTTTCCGCACTATCTCCATTCTTCTGTTAAGAAGCCTCAGCAGTTCATCGTCGATAATGTCTATTTTTTTTCTGAGTTCCAAAAGCTTATTTTCCATTTCCTCTCCAGTGATTTAATAAATCCCCGATATTTTCATAAACGAAATCGGGTTTTTCAAAAATTTCTTTTCTGTTTTTAATTTTACCGCTTAAAACAAGTGCCGTTTTCATCCCCAATTCGGAAGCGGGAATCAGATCTCCCTTTAAATCGTCGCTGATAATGGTAATTTTATCATAATTTAATTTCAAATACGACCCGGCCTTTTCAAAAAATTTCAAACCCGGCTTTCCCACCGTTACATATTCCCTGCCGGTTGCATATTTAATCATTTCAAGAACGGCGCCTAATCCCGGATACCGCCTGGAATTTTTAGAATAAAGGGAAGTTCTGTGCATTCCCACAAGTTCCGCGCCTTTTAAAACCGTTTCAATAATATCGCTAATCTCTTCATTAATGTACAGTTTTATTCCCATTACAACGGCGCAGGGGTTTTTATAATCGGCTATATACCCTCCTTCTTGCAAAACCTTTAAAAACGCCTCGCTTCCGTAAGGGGCTATTTTTTTACATTTAAGATAATCTTTGAAAACCATTAAAGGATCAAGGTAGTGTTCAAATACAAATCCGAGGTTTTTCAGATATTCTTTAAACTCTCCGGAAGGACGTTTTGTATTGTTGGTAATCAACACGTAAGGAATGCGCTTTTGGTGAAGATATTTTAAAAACTCGGTACTTCCCGGCAGGGGAAGAAACTTTTCGTCGTCTATAAGAGTGCCCTGCACATCGATAAAAAACCCTTTCATCCCTCCCCTTTTTTAAGGTTATTCCAGATAATCTATCTCACACGCTATCAAATCCTCAAATTTTTCCCGTCTTCTTATTATCCTGTCTTTTCCTTCCTCAACGGCTATTTCAGCGGCTCTCGGCCTTGAATTGTAATTGCTGCTCATAGTAAAGCCGTAAGCACCGGCACTGTGTATGATGACCAAATCTCCCGGTTTTGTCGGAGGAATTTCTATATCCTTGGCAAAAAAATCCCCGCTTTCGCATATGGGGCCGACCAAATTGGCCCTGCTCGCCTCTGCGTCCCCGTCGCTTAACACCTCTATTTTATGATATGCGTTATAAAGACTCGGTCTTATCAAATCGTTCATAGCCCCGTCCACGATTACGAATCTTTTTTCCCCGTTTATTTTTTCATATAGCACTTTTGTTAAAAACCAACCCCCGTTGCCGACCAAAAATCTTCCGGGCTCACACACAATCGTTACGTCAAGACCGCTTAATGTCGAAAGAATCGCCTGCGCGTAATCGTACGGTCTTATTGTTTTTTCGTCTTTGTACCTGATTCCGAGTCCTCCTCCGACATCGAAAAACTTAATGTCGACATTCACAGCTTTTAAACTTCTCACAAGATCCGCCACTATCCGGCTCGCCTCGCGTATGGGCTCGAGTTCGGTCAACTGGCTTCCTATGTGAAAATGGATTCCCACAGGGTTTAAAGAAGAAGAGTTTTTTGCAAAAAGATACATTTTTTTTGCGGTATTTATATCCACCCCGAATTTGTTTTCATGAAGACCGGTGGAAATATAGGGATGTGTTTTGGGATCGATGTTCGGATTGACCCTGATTGAAATTCTGGCGGATATTCCCATTTTTTCGGCGATGTCCGCAACCCTTTGAAGTTCGGCTTCACTTTCGACGTTTATCATAAGAATATCGTGTTTTAGGGCTTCTTCTATTTCATCGTCCCTTTTTCCGACACCGCTGAAAATTATTTTATATTTGTCAACTCCGGCAAGCAGCGCCCTTTTAACCTCCCCTATACTCACACAGTCCGCCCCGCTTCCGAGTTCGGCGAATTTTTTGATCACACTCAAATTCGAATTCGCTTTAACGGCATAGGAAATTATGCTTTTTCTTCCTTTGAATGCGTTTTTCAGTTCGTTAAACCGATCCTGAAAATGTCCAAAATCGTAAACATATAAAGGCGTGCCGTACTTTTCGGCCAATCGTTTAAAATCCATTATTTCTCCTTATAAATTAAAAATATTCCGTAAACGAAAATAAAAACGGCAGGTAAAACCAGCACGTAAGGCGAAAGAACCCCCTGTTTGGCGAATTTAAAAATCATAAGTTCCACACCCCATGTAAGTATGGTTAAAAGAACGGATTTTACCAAAAATACGGAAGTGTTGGAAATTCTCTGATGAATCGGCGTTTTAAACATAAGCACTATTAAAAGACCTATCATACTAAGAGCCGTAAATATTTTATAAAGCACTATCGAAAGAAGCGTGTTTATGTTAATGTCCTTAAAAATTTTAATGGCTATAAAAGCGTCGTAATAAGAAATTGAACTGAGGTTTTTCAAATTCGAAATTATTTTGGGCTTAAAATCCTTAAGCATGGACATATCGGTTTTGAATTTTTCAATTCCGTCATTTTTAAAAATTTCTATTTCGGCGTTTTTTGCAAACCATTCGTTGTTTTTAAAAACCGCCTTGGAGGCTTTGATTATTTTAACCACTTTTTCCTTATCTAAAACAAAAACCTTCATATTCAGGGCTTCTTTTAAAATCGGTTCGAGTTTTCCTATATATACGATTTTGTTTTTATATTTCACAAACAGGTTAGTGTTGCTGTACTGTTTTTTATTAAGTATGGAATTGGCGTACTCCCTCACATAGGCGAATTTTCCGAAATTCAAAGCGCTGAACAGCAAAAAAACCGAAAAAGAAACGAATAAAAAAGGTTTTAGCAGTTTTTTAACGGTAAAACCGAGAGAATAAAAACTTACAAGCTCATTAAATTTAACCATATAATAAACCGTAAACAAAAATCCGAACACAACGGAAAGGGAAAAAAACATATCAAAAGCGTACAAAACTATGTAATAAAGATAAAGAACCTGTAAATTCGAAGAATCCGGAAGTTTGTTGTAATTCGCTATAAAGTCTATTATTACGAAAAAAAAAGAGAGTGAAAACAAAATAAGCAGAAAATTTTTTAAATATTTAAAAGATATGTATCTGAAATACATTTAACACTCTTTGCGCGAGTATTTCGAAGCGGCGTTTTTAATGTCCTCAACGGCGAGCTTGATAACGGGAAACAGTTTTTTCATACATTCAGCCTCTTCGGCGCTGAAATCGCTCAAAACATATTTTACGACATCCTCTTTCCTCTCTGGTCTTCCCACACCAATTCTTATTCTGTAATAATCGCTGCCTATATGCCTGTCAAGGGATTTCAGACCGTTATGCCCCCCGTGCGAACCGCCTCTTTTAAACCTTAGCGCCCCGGGTTTCAAATCGATGTCGTCATGTATTACGATTATGTCTTCGTTGTCTATTTTATAGTAGTTTTTTACCAAAACGGCACTCTCTCCGCTTAGATTCATATATGTGGTAGGCTTTAAAAAGAGATATTCCGAGGATTTGAACAAATCTCCCTTAAAAGACGAGCTTATTTTTCCGGCGGAAAATTCCTGAATCAAATAATCAACCGCCAAAAAACCTATATTGTGTCTGTTGTTTTTATATTTATTTCCGGGATTTCCGAGACCGATTATGAGTTTCATATATCCTCTTTTTATGAAGTTAAAGAAAGAAAACGGCAAAAGCCGTTTTTATTATTTAGCCTTAATAACACCCACAACAGGAATTGAAGGGTTAAGGTAACATTCAACACCTTCTGGCATTTCAATGTCTCTTATTAAGATATTGTCTCCAACATCCAAATCCGTTACGTCAAGCTCAAAGAAATCAGGCAGATTCTCAGGAGCCGCTTTAACTTTGATTCTTCTTCTGTGGTAAATCAAAACACCTTTGTTTTTAAGACCTTTAGGAGTCCCTTTAATTTTAATAGGAACGTGATAATAGGATTTGACGCCTTCTTGAGCCATAAGAAGATCCACATGTAAAAGCTCGCCTGTTACAGGATGTTTTTGATATTCCTGAACAACGACCTTAACTTCTCTGTCCCCTACTTTCACAGGGAAAACCAAGTGTTCTTTGTGTCTTAAGTATTTAATAAAATCACCGGTTTTGAATGCCGCATTTATGTTATCCTGACCTTTGCCATAAATGTTAGCAATCAGATAACCATCCCTTCTAAGCTTTTTCGTTTCAGCTTTTGAGGTACTCTCTCTGATAATTCCTTCAAGCATATTTTCTCCTTAAATTTTTTAGAAATGTAATTATATCCAATTTTTTAATTATTTCAACCGTTTTTAAGTCCTATTTTGGATTCTTCCACCACTTCCATACCGCTTTCAAGTTTCGCTTTTTTCAGTTTAAGCAAGAAATCGTCACGGCTTGTCGCAAATTCAAGCGCCATTTTTTCGCTGACCCTTCCTTCTATGACCAGATCGACAAGATGCTGATCAAAACTCTGCGTTCCGTATGTTTTTTTACCTTCTTCTATAACGTCTTTTAACTCGTTGTCCCTTTTTTGCAAAATCAAATCTTTTATTCTCGGTGTTTTTATCAAAATTTCCATAGCGGCCGTTCTTTTGCCGTCCACCGTCGGTACGAGTCTTTGGGATATAATCCCCTCAAGCACAGAAGCTAAAACAATTCTTATTCTGTCCTGTTCGTCCACGGGAAACACGCCTATAACCCTGTTTATCGTCTCCTTCGCATCAAGTGTATGCAGCGTGGAAAAAACAAGATGCCCTGTTTCCGCGGCGTGCAGGGCTATTTCTATAGTTTCCCTGTCTCTCATCTCCCCTACGAGAATGATATCGGGATCCTCCCTCAAAGCCGCCCTTAAAGCCCTGTTGAAACTTAACGTATCCTCCCCCAAACTTCTTTGATTTATAAGGCATTTTTTATCTTTATGAACGAATTCCACTGGATCTTCTATCGTAATTATATGTTTTGATTTAAGCTCGTTTATTTCGTTAATCAGTGAGGCAAGGGTTGTCGATTTACCGCTTCCCGTAACACCCGTTACAAGTACGAGCCCCCTTTCGGCCTGAGCGAACCTGTGCAGTATATCGGGAAAATTCAATTCTTCAATGGTGGGAATTTTGCTCGGAATAACCCTGAAAACGACCGAAGGGCCGTCAATCTGGAAAAAAGCGTTGCCCCGGAACCTGTAATCCTCGTTGAGCTTGTAGTTAAAGTCTATCTCTTTATTTTTTGCAAATTCTTCAAACCTGCTTCTTAGCACCTGTCTTAACAGCTCGATTACATCTTCCCTGTGCAGCACCGGTGATTCCATATTGACAAGTTTTCCCTGTATCCTGGCTTTGATTTTATTGCCCGATTTTATATGCAAATCGCTGCCGCTGTACTTGATAAGTGCGGACAGGTACCTGTTTAACGTCTCTCTTGTCATAGAACCTCCCCCGTTATTTTTTTATCGATTCAAGCATATTTTCAAAGGCTTCTTCGAAAGCCTCAACCCCTTCTTCAAAAAGTTCCTGGTATACCTTTTGCATATTTATTCCGGCAGGGGTTAAAAAAGAAAAAAAGCCGTCGATATGCTTGGTCTGAAAATGAAAACTCTCTTCAATCTCCCTGTTTTTCACCGCCTCTATAACATCTAAAGGAAGGGTTAAAACACTGTGCGGAAGATAGAGGTTTTCGACATAATAGTCTTTAGGAAGGTTGTCCTGTTTCACACCGGTGGACGCAAAAAGCGTTCTGATATTCGGAAGATTGAGACTTTCTATCTGATTATAGATTTTTATCGCATTAAAAAACCCTACCCTGTCCTGTGCCAGATTTTTCTCTTTTAAAACGGGGTTGAGTTTTCTGTCGAACCTGCTGACAAAAACTGAAACAACACCGTCGATGCTTCTGGGACCTTTGCTTATGGCTTCGGCGACCTGCATGGCCCTATTCGGTGAAAAAACAAGTGTGGCGTTTACGTTTATCCCTCTTTTGGCAAGCTCTTCTATAGCCTTAATACCGGCGTCGTTTACAGGCACTTTTATCATTACGTTGTCCCTTTGTATCTTGTCTACAAGCCTCAGAGCCTCGTCGACAGTGCCTTTAGCGTCGTTTATAAGTCTCGGATCCACCTCGATACTCGCATAACCATCATCGCCTTCGTCATACAATCCGCTTAAAATGTCACACGCCTTTTGTATGTCTTTTACGGCAATTTCCTCATAAATCTCTTTAGCCGATTTTCCTTTTAATCTTTTCAGATCCTCTTTGTACACATTTTTTTTCAGTGCGTTCGCAAATATGGCCGGGTTGCTCGTAAGCCCTTTGACCAGCCCGCCGTTAACCCAATCTTTAAACGTGGTATCCAAAAACTCCCTATCAAGATAATCGACCCAAATACTCGTATTCATTATTTCTCCTTATATAAATTCTAAAATTTTTGTCAAATTTTTTTCTTCTATAATTATATTCGCCTCTTTTTTCAATACCTCTTTTGCGCAAAAGGCCACTCTGGTTTCGGCATATTTAAACATACTCAAATCGTTCGCGCCGTCACCTACGACCATCGTTTCGCTTTCGGTCACACCTAAAATATTCTGAATTTTTTTAAGCATATCGCCTTTCGAACGGCTAAACATCATTTCGCCGCCGACAAGTCCGGTAAGAATTCCGTCTTTCGCGTGCAGAACATTGCTGAAATCCGCATCAAGCCCGATTAAATCCTTTACATAGGACGTTGCGTTTCTAAATCCGCCGCTGAAACATATAACTTTTATATTTCTGTTTTTCAGCTCTTTTACAATCTCTTCCGCCCCGGGCATCAAAGGAAGGCTGTGACATATTTCGTTCACTTTCTTTTCTTCAAGCCCCTCTAAGAGCTTAACCCTCATAATCAAACTTTCAAAAAAATCCAGCTCGCCCCTCATAGCCATTTCCGTAATAGAGGCCACTTTTTCTTTAAGGCCTAAAGGTTCGGCTAAAAAATCTATCGTTTCCCCGTCCATTAATGTGGAATCAAAATCAAATACGGCAAGTTTCATTTCTGTCCTTTAACGTTATAAACCTTTATTTTTTTCAAAAGTTTTTAAAATTTTATCAAAGTTTATTACCATTTTTTAAATTTATGCTAAAATTCTCTAAAAAAGGATTGTTCATGGGTGTAAGTACTTGGCAAATTATCGTAATTTTATTGGTAGTGTTACTTTTGTTCGGAGGTAAAAAAATACCGGAACTCGCAAGCGGGCTGGGAAAAGGAATCAAAAATTTTAAAGATGCCGTAAAAGAAGGTGAAGAAGGCGCCGATGTGAAAACGACGGAAAAAGTAGAAGACAAAACTGCAAAAACTGCCGAAACTCCAAAAGAAAAAGAAGTAAATGCTTGAAGATATCAAACCTCACATAGCCGAGCTGCGTTCTCGGCTCATTAAAATAGTGGTAAGTTTCTTCATACTGTTTATTCTCGCTTTCGTTGTATGGAAGGATATCTTTTTATGGATAGCGAAACCGGCTTTCGAAGCCATGAAAAGCACATCTTCTTCGGAAATGATTTTTACAAACCTTGTGGAGCCTTTTATGACGGCGATAAGAATATCGCTTTACACGGCTTTTTTCGCAAGTCTGCCGATACTTCTTTATCATACATGGAAATTCGTCGCTCCCGGACTTTACGAACATGAAAAAAAACTGGTGATTCCGTTCGTAATTTTCGGTACTGTAATGTTTATAGTGGGCGCGGCGTTTGCCTATTACATAGTTTTCCCGATAGGGTTTAAAGTTATGATAAATTTCGGAGGCAAAGATTTTGTCGCAATGCTTAAAATAAGCGAATATGTAAGTGTTGCGTTAAAAATAATGATAGGGTTCGGCATTGCGTTCGAACTTCCCGTCATAACCTATTTTCTCGCCAAACTCGGACTTGTGACGGACAAAACCTTAAAAGAGTTTGCAAGATACGCGATTGTGATTATTTTTATTGTGGCCGCGGTACTGACACCGCCCGATCTGTTTTCCCAAATGGCGATGGCGGCTCCGTTACTGCTTCTGTACGGACTTTCAATTCTGATAGCAAAAGCTGTAAATCCGGAAAAAGAAGACGAATAATCTCATCCTTTTCTCCCGTTCGCTTTTTGTAAAAACCAAAAATTAATAATATTTGATTATATAAATTTAGTCTTCTTGACTTAAGGTGAATTAGTTTGTATAATTTCAAAAATTAACAACAGGAGGCGCAAGATGATTGTAAAAAACAATGCAATTAAAATTATCGAAGAACTATCAAAAAACAGCAGCGTAGATATAAAAAGTCTAAATAATGAAGCTGTGGAGGAGTTGAATTTAAGCGGAATCGTTTCTTTTCCCACACCTGCGGCAATCGAATTTACGTATGCGGGTAAAATAGTGGCGGATGTGTTAAACAGAGTCAAAGAAAAAATAAACATAGCCGAAAACGCAAAATGGGTCAGCAGTGAAATTATCGCTATGATAGACGCTGCGGTAAAAAACGGAAACAAAACAACAAAAGTTTCGAATGAAGAACTTGAAAAAAGAGGTTTTGCACAAAACGGGGAACTGACAAAAGAAGCCCTTGATTTATTTGAAGCGTATAAAATTATGAATCCGGAACTAACAATTGACGCCGAGCTTGCGGAATATATAAGAAAATCCCCGATGGGGCCTACGGATGCACATTACCTGCCTGTTGAAGGCAACAAAAAGGATCTGCTCGAAGCTATGAGGCTTATTGCATACTCCGTTCCGGCAGGGGAATATTTCACGTTTACGGAACTCGGACAGGCGGTTAAAGAGACACTAACATACGGCGGATGGGCAAACGAAGGCAGTGTTTTAGATTTGTCTATATTGGAAGATGTTGCAAAAGTGGCCGACGGTGAGGAAATTGATATAGATTCACTTGCAAACCTCGAATCGCTCGGTTACGTAGCCGATGTGGACAGGTTAACAAAAGCCGGGGAAAAAGCGCTTGAAGTTTACAGAATCTATAAAGACAAAACGGAAAAACCGTTAAAATCATTCGCAATTTCCCAAGAAGAGATTGAAACGCTTAAAACAATCAAATATATCTGGGAAGAAAAAACAACGCAAAATCCGGAAGAAACACCGACTTTTGACGAAATAAAAGCGGAATTGCTCGATAGAAAAGTAAAAGAATACAAAAAACTCATAGAAAAATACGGAAGAAAACTTGACGAAATGCCGAAACTTAAACAGGAAATCGCCAAAAAATTCCAGGACCTTGCAGATAAGAAAAAATGGTTTGACGACAATTTTGATTTAAGAGAGTATTTATATTCGCTTGAAGCGTTCAATCTGATAACCGAAGGTACAGACGAAAAAGGCAAAGCGGTTTATTATGTGACCGAAGACGGGGAAAAAGTAATTGAAGATCAAAATTACGATGAAAGAGCCATTCACAGCTGGTCAGTCAAGACTTTGGCAATTTCCAATAAAATATTCAGCGCACCTAACAGAGAGTGGGTTGAAGTTGCAAGACGCGAAAGAATACTCGGAACATACGAACCGAGCAAATCAGGGCTTTTATATGAGGAACTTGCAACCCACAAAAAACTCCCGTTTATGACAAGATACGAAATGGATATTTTCAAAATGATTCCGGATACCGGAATAGCCTGCGAAAATATTCTTGAAGGCAAAGACGAAGACGAAAAAAGAAAAATCCTCGAAGCGGTTGACAGCCTTGAAGCCAAAGGGTTTTTGGAAGTACTGCCCGACGGACATATAATAGAAACGGAATACGGAAAACTTATGGACGACGCAATGAGCGGAGTTCCCGAAGGATTCGGAGCACCGATTAATCCGACTGTTTACAGAGTCGTAAAAGCAATTGCAGAAACCGGAAGCATGTACGTAAAAGAAAGAAAAATAAGAATACTGCCCGAAAACATTAAAAAAGCGCTAAAATTTTCAGGTTTGAGCAAAGACACGTTCGAAAAAGCCTACATTGCGGCCAGAGAGGCAAAATATCTCGGCAGAAACAGTGTAAACGAATCTGGTATTAAAATGCTAAAAGCGGTGGAGGCGCTCAACTCCTAACCGCTTTTTTCAACCTTTTGTTTTCATACATTCTTTTATCGGCCATATCCAATACTTCTTCGAGATCAAAACTGTCGGTAGGATAATGGGCGTATCCTATACTGCACTGGGGGGTTACTCCGTCAATAGAAGTCGATGTTATTTTTTCCTTAATTCTTAAAGCCACTTTTTTCAAAACAAAAAAATCGGCAAAAATCATAACCACAAATTCGTCTCCCCCGAATCTGAAGGCATAATCTATATCCCTGATCGAATTTTTGATAATTTTCGAAACGTTTATCAAAACTTTGTCTCCGAACAGATGGCCGTAGCGATCATTGATTTTTTTAAAATTATCCAAATCTATAA
>NZ_JBMYAU010000086.1:0-2846 GCF_053994455.1 Nautilia sp.
GGAGCAAGCAGGGGAATAGGGCGTGAGCTTGTAAACAGATTCAACGACGGAAACAATACAATATACGCAGTTGCAAGAAACGTACAAAACCTTAAAAACATCAAAAACGTAATTCCCGTACAAATGGATTTGGCCGATTTGGATGAGGTCGGAAGATATTTCAAAAATTTAAACGTCCGCTTTGATACCGTAATAGCGAATGCCGCAATTTCCCTGCCGCATTCCCCTTCGTTTACCCCGTTTGAGGAATTTAAAAAAACGTTTGATATAAATTTTTTAAGCATTCACGCGATGCTTGAGGGTGTGGTGCCTAAAATGGATAAAGGCAAAATCGTTTTTATTTCATCGCTCGCTTCGCTTGTGGGCGCCCCGAATTCAATGCCCTACAGCGCAAGCAAAAGGGCTCTTAATTCTTACGCACAGTCTCTTAGAAACCTGCTTGCCCCCGATATTAAGGTTATAAACATCCTTCCGGGATTTATCAAAACGGATATGACGGATAAAAACGACTTTTATATGCCTTTTTTAATGGACTTAAAAAGCGGGGTTGACAGGATTATGTACGCAATTGAAAACGATAAAAAAGAGTACGCCTTTCCGAAAAGGTTTTATTATTTGATAAAATTGTTTAATATATTGCCGGTTTCTTTTCAGGATGCCGTTTTAAGGAAGGTCGGACGATGAATTATTTAGAGTATATAAAAAAATTAAAAAAAGAGTTTGAAAAAGAAGGGTTTATTATTGACGGAATTGTCGGTTCTATGGCCAGGGGAGAAAAATTTAACGATATTGATGTAGTATATCATGTAACTGAGAAGTTTGTTAATAAATACGGGGGGTTCGGTTCGGTTATTGAGATAGAAAAAATAAAAGCAAAATTAAAAAACAGACTTAAAAAGGAAGTAGATTTAATAGCTTTGTCAAATTTAAGCAATACCGCTAAACGGTATATGTTAAAAGATTTGAAAAATGTGTGAAAAAATTGAATTTATTTTAGAAATGATTGAAAATATTGAAAAATTATCAAAAGACACGGAGGTATTGTGAAAGCTTTGGAAGATTTTGAGGGGCAAATGGCAATTTTTATGGGTTTGAGTCAAATAGGGGAAGTATTAAATAAATTACCGCATGATTTTATACAAAAGTATAATTTAACGGAAGAAAAAACAGGGGCTTATTATACGAGAAATTATATTGTTCATGATTATGAAGGTGTTGATTTAATAATAGTGGAAAAAATATTAAGAGAAAATATTCCCGTATTGAAAGATAAATTAAAAAAGGCAAAAAATGCTTAGCGTATGCACGTACTGCGGGGTGGGGTGCGAGATAGACGCACGGGTAAGAGATGGAAAAATAGAGAAAATCTCTGCCGTAAAAGGCGGAAAATCAAGCGGTGGGGAGCTTTGTATAAAAGGTAAATACGGGTTTGAATTTTTAAACGAAAGAATAAACGCCCATCTTGTAAGTTATGATTTCATTGAAAAAAACAAAGACTCTTTTCCGTTCGAGCTTGCCGTAAGGCTTGCAAACCTGTACGAATATGACGAAAAGTTTTACATCTCCCCTTATTCGCTGGCGCTTGACCTCGCCGCGTGGAAAATAAAAGAGATATTAAATAAACATACCCCGAACCACATAGCGTGTATAGGAGGGGCGAGGACGAGTGTCGAGAGTGCCTGGTTTTTCCAGCATTTCGCAAGAAAAGTGCTTAAAACCCCGAATGTGGACAACTGTGCGAGAATCTGCCATTCCCCAAGTCTCAGCGGGCTTAAGATGAGTATAGGGGAAGGTGCGAGCAGCGTTGAGTTTGACGAACTTTTAAAAACCGACGTTATATTTATAATAGGTTCAAACACAACTCAGGCCCACCCTATGGTGGCGAGCAGGATTATTAAAGCCAAAAGAAGGGGTGCGAAAGTAATCGTGGCGGACGTGCGCGAAATTCCTATTATGAAGTTTGCGGATATAAGCGTTATTTTGCCTTTTGAATCAAACCTTCTGTTTTTAAACGCAATAGCAAGGGAAATGATTGAAAAAGATATGATAAACAAAGAGTTTATAAGCAAAAGATGTGTAAAATATGAGGAGTATAAAGAAAATATACTAAAACACCCTGATTCGAAAGAGTATTTTGAAAAACTAAAAGGCTTTGAGCATATATCGGGACAGATTGAAGAGATTGCACAACTTATATCCAAAAACAAAACCGTTTTCGTCTGGGGACTCGGATTAACTGAGCATATCGACGGTACCGAAGCGGTTAACGCCGTAAGCAACCTCGCGATGCTTAGCGGTAATTTCGGTGAAGGGTGCGGGGTGCTGCCTCTGAGGGGCCAGAACAACGTTCAGGGCGCATGTGACGTGGGGTGCCTGCCGTATTACGGACCGGATTATACCATTCCCGAAAAAATAGGACTTATGACCCCTGATGTGATGGATCATCTTCTTGAGGGGAGAATAAAAGCCGTTATTAACATGGGAGAGGATATCCTTCATGTCCATCCGAATTTAAATAAAATCAAAAAAGCGTTTGAAAATATCGAATTTCTGATGGTAATGGAAGTTATGAGAAACGAAATAACCGAAAAAGCGGATATCGTATTCGGGGTAAAAAGCGCATATGAAAAAACGGGCGTTTACGTAAACGCCGAAAGAAGGCTTCATTTAAGCACGCCTTTGGTGAAATGCGGTATGCCTGATGATTGGGAGGTTTTGACAGAAATATCAAAAAGACTCGGAATCGACCCCGGGTTTAAAACAAGTGAGGATGTGTTTGAAGAATGTAAAAAGGAAGTGGGCAGGTTTAAAGGCGCCACTTATGAAAAACTGAAACAAAAACCTCT
>NZ_JBMYAU010000087.1:0-7103 GCF_053994455.1 Nautilia sp.
GTAAAAATGAAAAATTACATATTTGATCTGATTATAAAGGAAGCGTGGAAGTATCAGTTTCTGACATATCCGAACCCGGCGGTGGGGGCGGCCGTGATTGTAAACAATCAGCTTTTTACAGGCGCTCACGAAAAGGCCGGAAGCCCCCATGCCGAGGTTAATGCGCTTTGGAATGCCTTCAGGGCTTTTAATAGAGTGCCGGAACTTGAAAAATCACATGAAATACATGAATTTTTGCTTCAAAACCACAACGGGTTTTTCAACAGAGCAAACGTTTACGTAACGCTTGAGCCTTGCGCTCACGAAGGAAAAACCCCGTCTTGCGCAAATCTTTTAAAACATTTAAAACCGAAAAGCGTCACCATCGGCTGGCCTGATCCGATTAAAGGACACAGCGGAGGTGCCGAGATTTTAAAAAACGCCGGAATCGAGGTAGATATTATAAACGATAAAAGATGTTATGATTTAATAGAGCCGTTTATAAAATGGCAAAAAAGGTTTGTGTTTTATAAACTCGCCCTTACAATGAACGGGGTGATTACAGGCGGATATATAAGTTCTGAGAGTTCTCTTAAATGGGTGCATAAAGTAAGGGATAGAATCGATCTGCTTGTAATCGGTGGTAATACCGTAAGGATTGACAGACCCACACTTGATGCCAGAAGGGTTGGAGGCAGGGCGCCTGATGTTTTGATTTATACGAAAAACGACGGGATTGAAAGGAACATTCCTCTTTTTAACGTTCCTAAAAGAAGAGTGTTTGTAGAAGATACGCTTGAGAAGTTAAATGATTATAAGTTTATAATGATAGAAGGCGGCGAGAGGCTTTATAATGAAATAAAAGAGCTGGTTGACTGGAAAGCGTTCATAATAAGTCCGAAATTTGCAAACAGGTTTAATTTCAGAAGCGAAGACAGGTTTGAGATACTGCATACAAACAGCGGTGAAGATTTGATTGTGTTCGGGAGGTAAAATGGACGTAAAAATATACGACAAACTTGCTAAAAAGTATGATTTTGCCACTAAAATAGTCAGTTTCGGAATAGAAGAGCTTTGGCGGCGGATGTTTATAAGAGAGATAAAAAAACATATTAAAAACGGCGTTTTGATAGATGTGGCGAGTGCGACGGGAGAAATGGCGGAAGTTCTCGGTTTTGATGAAATGTATCTGATTGAACCGAGCGGTGAAATGAATGCAATAGCGAGGGAAAAATTGAGAATTAAGAACCTACCCGACCAACCAGAATGGAGAATTGAAAATAATAACTATGTATTGGAATCTAAAAATAAAAAGATTGTGATTATTGAAGATACTGCGGAGAATTTTAAGCTTGATAAAAAAGCGGATTTGATTACGGCGTTTATGGCTCTTAGGAATTTTGACGATTTGGATAAAGGCATGGAAAACATTAAAAACCATATAAAGCCCGGAGGATATTTTGCAATAGTCGAAATGGTAAAAAGCGAAAGTGTTTTTGCAAAATTTATTCTTTGGTATATGAATAAAATCGTGCCGTTAATAGCCGGAATTCTTCTCGGAATGAAAGAGGAATATAAATTGCTGGGAAAAAGTATAAATTCTTTAGAAGAAGAGAACATTATCAAAAACCTAAAAGGATTCACTGTTGTCAAAAAACAAAAACTCATATTTCCGATCGCGACATTGATAATAGCGAAGAAAGATGACGGATAAGGTATTTGAGATAAATATTAATGAAAATATAGAAGTTGTTATAGATTCAAGATTTAAAATCAAAGGCTTTATTGAATTTATAAGGCTTTCTTTTAACAGAATGGAAATAAAAGACGGTGAATATAAAATATATTTTGATAAAAACAATGTAAGAAAGCACAAACTTCTGCTGTATGCAATAGCGAATATGTACAAAAAACATAAAAATTCCGACGATTCTGTTTTAAAAAAACTACTTTTGAATTATAAAAAGGATTTAATCGTAAAAATAAAAAAATATTCCCTTACATACGATGAAAAGGCCGTTTATATAACAATCAGAAAGATTTCTTCAAAAGAATTCGAAATACTGTTTGCAAATCCGAAACCCGCTGTTTTTAACTATATAAAAGGACTGTTTTTGTTTGATTTGATTGACTATTCGAAAGAAAGGTTCGTTATAATGTATAATGAAGAATCACAGAGAATTGTGAGTGCTCTTGCTGCAAAAAATACGGTTATGGGTTACAGGGTTGTGTTTAATATAGATGAAAACGAATTTTCTTATACCAAAAATTTCAATGTGGAAGGCTCTTTAAAAGAATATTTAAATAAAATAAGAAACGCTCTGGATCTTTTCGGGGTATCCACTATATATGAATTTGATAAAATAAAAAGGGAATATCGAAGGCTTGCCAAAAAATACCATCCGGACCTTCACAGACAAAAGCCTGATTTGATTCAGAAAATATATGCGAAAAAATTCGCAAGGGTAAAAGAATCCTTTGAACTTCTTGAAGAATACTATTTACGGAAGAGTTATGAAAAATAGATATTTTATAACTATTACGACGGTTAAAGGTACGAAACATTACACGTTTCACGAAATTGTCAAGTTTATAGTTATGAGCGTTTTTCTTGTTGTTTTTTTTACGATAGGGACGGGATATGCATATATCGAATATTTGAAAGAAAAAGTCAAGGGCATAAACGTCCAGAAAAAACAGCTTTCTTCAGAACTTGTAAAAATGAACGAGCAGATATTCAATCTGAACACCCAGATTAAAAATTTGAATGCTTTGTTGCTTAACAAGCAGGTCGCCCTTCAGAAGCTGAATTCGAAAATAGAGGATTTGGAAACGAAAATGGGGTTGAAAGGGGATGTTTATTTCTCCAATATAAATGTAAATTCTCTTACAAAAGAGGAAATCAACAAGGTTTTAATGCTTTTTCCATGCGGCAAACCGGTTAAAAATATCAAAATCTCAAGCAGGTTCGGATGGAGGATTCATCCTATTCTTAAAAAGAGGGAGTTTCATCCGGGTGTGGATCTGAAAGGGCGGGGATTAATTCCGATTTACGCTACGGCAAATGGCGTTGTCTCCGGAGCCGGTCTTAATCCTTACGGTTACGGATATGTCGTTAAAATATCGAATGTTTACGGATTCGATACGCTGTATGCGCATCTCAGAAAAAATATAAAAGTTAAAGCCGGGGATTTTGTCAAAAAAGGACAGATTATAGGCTATATGGGAAATACCGGCTTAAGTACGGGGCAGCATTTGCATTATGAAATTAGATATAATGATAAACCTCTTAACCCTGTTAATTTTATTTACTGGAACGGAAAGAATTTTTTTAAAATGTTTAAAAAAGAAAAAGGAGTACCATGGGAGTCTTTAATAAAAGCGAGTCTGTTAATAACGAAACAACAGTAGTATCCTCGGGGGCGGTGTTTAAGGGAAATGTCGATATAAAAGGCAATATCCATATTGACGGAACGATAGAGGGCAATATAAATTCAATGTCCAACATTTCAATCGGTAAAAAAGGTAAAATAATAGGGGATGTCAAATGCAAAAAACTGGTAATAAGCGGTATATTCGAAGGAAAAGCTGACTGTGACGAAATAGAGGTTTTAAAAGGGGGGAAATTAAAAGGGGAAGTGAATGTGCTTAGCATAATAATAGAAAAAGGCGGAGATTTCGACGGAACGTGCCACAAAAAAAATAAAGATGTAAAAAAATAATCACTTTCATTTCAGTACTAAATGTATAAAATAAATTTCATATTGAAAATTAAAATGTTTAAAAAAAATATTGTTATAGAAAGATAAAAATTATATTTTCATTTTATCGTTTAATTTCTTTTTTAATCTACTTAATGATTGGGGTCTTATGCCAAGGTGTGTGGCAATCATATGCTGTGGAACTAAATCAAACCAGTGTGCAGAATGGGATAGAAAATACAAAAGTTTATCTTCTGCCGTATCTATTGTATAAGAAATAATATAATTGTGTAATGTAGAATAAGCTTCTTCTGCAAAAAGACGTCCAAGTTTTTGTCCGGTTTTAGTATGGTTAAAAATAAAATCGACATCGCTTTTTCGAAATTCTATAAGCTCACAGTCTTTTAAAACCTCAATATATATTTTTGAGGGAGTACCGTTTAAAAAACTTTCGTAATCAAGAGCGAACACGTTGCTTAGTTTTGCATGTTCGTCGTTAAAAAAAACGTGCCATGTATAATCATTTCCTTTTTTATCGATTATATAACCCCTTAACAATCCGTAATTTACAAAATATGCTTTTTTGCAGATATCACCGGCAAAATGAATGATTTCTTTTTTTTTGAATTTAATTATCCTTGATCTTTTTTTTATTACAAGCCATTCGAAGCTGTTTAGTTTTACATACTTTGCTAAAAAATTTTTTAATTTGTCATACATGCTGCACCTTTTTATTATTTTATTAAGCAAATATTAACATAAATTAATGAATTTTTTAAAAAAAAGATACATAATTAAAAAAAAAGGAGTCAATTATGAATGTACTTAAAAGTGGCAAATCAATTTTCCTTTCATTTGCAACCGCTTTTTTGCTAACGGCGTGTGGAGGTGGTAGTTCTTCTACAAATAAAGAGGTTGACAATACGGTTACAGATATAGAAACGAATTTAACGGCATATTATATGGATTCACCCGTAAGCGGTGTAAGTGTAAAAGATAGTGAAGGTAATGAGATAAAAACGGATAAAGATGGTAAATTTACCGCTAAAAGCGGTGTTGTGAGTATGTATATAGGAAATTATTTGATAAACAAATACAATCTTGAAGAAAATGAAGAGTATATTTTCGAATCTTCGGATTTAATGAAGCAACTTTTACAGTCCTTAGACAGTGACGGTGATCCGACAAACGGAATAAGCATATTACAGGAAGTTGTGGATTATTTTAAAAATCATAACGTAACGGTTTCAAGCGAAGATGACATCAAAAACCTTGTAGATGCAATAAACAGCGAACTCGGGCTTAATTTACAGTTTGTGGATTATTCGACCGCATTGGAGAATTTTAATAAATATTTAGAAAAATTGATGGCTGATATTTTTATGAATAAAGATTTTTATGTCGTAAGATATGACAGTGATTTACAAACCTATCTCATAGATAAAATGCATACTTATTATAATCCTGACCCTCAAGGAGAGTGGGACAAATATAAATGCGACGTATGCTACAACTACGACGGAAGCGAATGTAAAGGAGGGGAAAAAACCGGATTTGAAATGTATTTAGGAGCAAGCGGGGGAACGCCTTGGATTAGTGCGAGTACGAACGGCGGCGAATTTTATCATGAATTTAGAAATTTAACGGGAAGCGGCGACACTTATGAAGCGGATGACGGAGATAAAATTTGGGAAGAAGTTGAAAAAGAGTTAGAAGGTGAAGCTGATAATTTACCTCCTACTGATATCACATATACGCAAGACTATGAAAAAGCAAAAAACATTCAGCAACAATGCATTTCTCTAATAAAAAAACATAAGACATTAAATGTTAAAAAAATTTCGTTTATAAAAGTGATGAAATTTAGAATTTGGAGGTTGAGCAGTGGAGCATTAAATGAAACACTCAAAAAAATTAAAAATATTACGTTTGTAAAGATGAAAGATTCTTATGACGTTGCTGTAAGAGTTACATTAGAAAACGGTAAAACTTATTCAAAAACTGTAAATTTAAATGAAGATGGAAAGTATTATACATATGGTACTCGAAGTGATCAAACTATCGAAATAGAGGGAAACAGTTATCATTTTGAGATAGTAATAGATTCAGAAGAAAATACTCCATATGTATCGGTAGAAATAAGTGATAGTAATATAGTAAATAATGTAGATGATACAACAAAAATAGATGCAGTAGTAAAATATAACTAAAAGCGCTTATGCGCTTTTTTTGTTTTGTGAATGGATATAATCACATCCATTCAAGAAGTTTTTCAACTTCTTTAACTTCATAGCATTTAATAGGCTCTTCCATAGGCTTGCTTGGAACTATGGCTTTTGTAAAGCCGAGATTTGCGACCTCTTTTATTCTCTGATCAAGCCCGGGAACATCCCTTATGTCGCCCACTAAACTGACTTCTCCGATAAACACGCTTTCTTTGCTGATTTTTCTGTCCCTAAAACTGCTGACAATTGCCGCTATGACGGCTAAATCTGCGGCGGGTTCGTTTATTTTGATACCGCCCGTTACGTTTATAAACACGTCATACTGATTAAACGGCAGGTTGAGTTTTTTTTCAAGCAGCGCTAAAATCATATTGAGCCTCGATAAATCAAATCCCGTGGCGCTTCTTTTCGGAATTGAATAACTCTCGCTTACAAGCGCCTGAACTTCCAAAACGATGGGGCGCGTTCCTTCCAAGATAACTGTAATGGCGCTTCCGGGGAGCGCTTTTTTGGAAAAAAACGATTTGTTTTTGGCACTCACAAGCCCCTGTTTGGTCATTTCGAATATTCCGATTTCGCTGGTTGATCCGAATCTGTTTTTAAAAGCCCTCAAAATTCTAAGCTCCCTGCTCGCATCACCTTCGAAATACAAAACGGTGTCCACCATGTGCTCAAGAACCCTTGGTCCTGCGATTGAGCCCTCTTTTGTAATGTGTCCTATAATAAAAATAGGGGTTTTTGTCTCTTTTGCAGCCCTCATAAGCTCAAACGTGGCTTCTCTTACCTGCGATACGCTTCCGGGTGCCGATTGAAGGTTTTCGGAATAAATTGTCTGAATAGAGTCGATAATGACTAAGTCGTAGCCTCTGTTTATTTCCTCAAGTATGTTTTCCACGACAATTTCAGGCATTAAAAAAAGATTTTTGTTTTTAATTCCGAGTCTTTCCGCACGTATTTTTATCTGTCCGGGACTCTCTTCCCCCGCCACATACAGAACTTTTTTATTTATGTTTCCGGCGAGTTTCATCATAAGGGTGGATTTCCCGACACCCGGGCTTCCGCCTATAAGTACAAGGCTGCCCGGCACTATCCCGCCGCCTAAAACCAGATCAAGTTCGCCGTCGCCTGAACTGAAGCGTTCGATTTCCTCTTTTTCTATTTCATCGAATTTTAGAATATTCGCTTTTTTTACCGAAGG